>SCTU01000297.1 GCA_004297315.1 Dehalococcoidia bacterium
TCTCAATGACCAGGTCCGTCTGGACGTCGGCGTGCAGACGCTCGCCCCCGACCTCGCCATCGTCGGGACGACGCGCGAGCACTCGATCTCGCGCGACGAAGCGCTGGCCTACGCGGCCAAGCACGGCATCTCCGTCCGCCAGACGCTCGCCTCGCCATATTCGACGGACGAGAACCTCTGGGGCCGCTCAGTCGAGGCTGGCGTCCTGGAAGACCCGTGGCTCGCGCCGCCCGAGGACGTCTACGAGTGGACGAAGCCGCTCGACCAGACGCCCGCGAAGCCGGTGGTCGTCGAGATCCGCTTCGAGCAGGGCATCCCGGTCGCCCTCGACGGCGAACCGCTTGGCCCCGTCGCGCTCGTCGAACGGCTGAACGCCCTTGGCGGCGAGCACGGCGTCGGGCGCATCGACATGATCGAGAACCGGCTCGTGGGGATTAAGTCGCGCGAGATCTACGAATCGCCCGCCGCCGTGATCCTGCTGGAGGCGCACCAGATCCTCGAACAGCTCACGCTCACGAAGCAGCAGGTGCGGTTCAAGGACCGCGTCGCACAGGAATATGCGGACCTCGTCTACAACGGCCTCTGGTTCACCTCGCACCACCGCGACCTCTCGCAGTACGTGACCAGCACCCAGCGCCACGTCACCGGCGACGTGAAACTCCGCCTATGGCACGGCACGATCATGGTGCAGGGCCGCCGCGCTGAGAAGAGCCTCTACTCGCAGGAACTTGCGACCTACAACAAGGCCGGCGACCTCTTCGACCAGTCGCACGCGCAGGGCTTTATCAAACTGCACGGCCTTCAGGCACAGATCCAGGCCCACCGCCAGATGCTCACCGAACCGGGCGACCTACTCCGCCTTGCGAGCCCGGACTAGCCGTGGCTTAGTCGAAGTTGAGGCGGGAGCTTTCGCTCCCGCCTCCTTCCAAGCAACACCGACCGCTGATGGTTACGCCCGACCAGGGTTTGACCCTTCGTCCAGCCACATCGTGCGGCTCTGGTCGTTCGCGTAGCAGAGGTAGTTACCGACCAGTCCATTCGGCCGGTAGTTCAGCACGTAGTTGTGCCAAGCGTTTCGGTTGAGTGCCACGGGCCACCATGCCTGGTAGACCTCGTCGTGGATCAGCGTGTTGATCTGGTTCCAGATCTCCTTCTGCGCCGCTGCATTCGTCTCAGCCCGCTGCTTCAGCAGCAGCGCGTCCAACTTTGGATCCTCGATCGAGCCGTAGTTCAGGCTCCCCTTCGAGGAATAGAACGGCGACAACCACTGATCCATCGAGAAGCCGGGAGGACCCCACAGGAAGCCGATGAGGTCCTTGAAGCTCCGGCTCGACATCTGGGTCACGTGCGTCGGGTTGTCCAAGTCCTTGAAGGTGATCTTCACCTCTTTGAGGTTGTTGTTGATCCCGGGGATCACGATGCCGGAGAACTGGTCCTTGTTGTAGAACGAGGCCAGTTCCAGGGTGAGCGGCTTGGCCGTCGTGTACCCCGCCGCTTGCATCATCTTGGAAGCCTCGGCCGGGTTGAACACGTACCACGGACCGTTCACCTTCGCCGTCGGGTATTTGTCGTACATGAACGGCCACGGCATCGGCGACTGCGAGAACGGTCCTTCCGGGTTCTGGTTGTCGCCGCCGTTGTTCGCCAGGTCGAAGTCCTTGCGGTCAAAGGCCAACGAGAGCGCCCGACGGATCCGCTCGTCCTTGAAGATCGGGTTCTTCATCTGGTACTGCCAGCCGTTGACGTTCGCCCCGCGCGACACCGGGGCCGTCTGGCCGACCATGTCGTCGTTGTTCTCCGCAAATACGTCATTGAACTGCTGTTTGTTGATGCCGCTGTACTCGAAATAGTTGTCCGTCTTGAACCCAGCGCGCCAGGCATTCGCGTCATCTTGGACGTACAGTTCGACCTGGTCGACGTACGGCAGGCCGTTCTCGAAATAGTCCGGATTCTTCTTGAAGACGGAGCGCTGCTTTTTCGTCCATTCTGTCTGGATGAACGGGCCGGTGCCCATCGCCTTCTCCTGGCGCAGGGTCTCGTTGTCGATCAGCTCCTTCATGTACAGGAAGGACCACGCGCCGACTTCCTTCGGGAAGTCATTCTTCGGGCCATTGAGCGTCACCTTGACGGTGTACTTGTCCGGCGTCTCGGTCTTCGTGATGTCCGAGAACACGTCCTTCTGCGACCCGGCCAGGTAGAGCTTGATCGACTGCGCGACGTCTTCCGCGTTGAACTCGCGGCCCGAGAGTGGGGCGACGTTGTGCGTCTTCACGCCCTTGCGCAGGCTGAAGACCCAGGTCTGACCCTTGTCCGGTGACTCCCACTTCTCGGCGAGGTCGGGCTCGACCTCGACATTGAACGGGTCGGCCAGCGGGCCAAGCTTCGGACGGGTCAGCTTGTTGGTGACGAGCGCCTGCGTCATATAGATGGTGCACGAGAGGGTGCGCGAGAGGTCCATGCGCGGCGGGTCGAGGTAGCGGAACTTCAGCGTTCCGCCATACTTGGCGTTCGCCTTCGGGTTGCGCTCGGCGGCGGATGCCGGCACGGGGCCCTCATACAGACCCGCCTTGACGCGTACCTGATCCTTCGCGACGGGAGTGCCGCCCTCTTCGGCCTTGCTGACGGCACCGCCCTTGCTGACGTCCTGCAGGCGGCCGGCATCCCCGCCGGACTCTCCTGAGTCGCTCTTCTTGCCGCCGCATCCAATCAGCGCGGCGCCCGCGAGGCCCGCGAGGCCCACGCCCGCACCGCGCAACGCCATCCGTCGGCTGACGCGCCCCGTCCAGTAGTTTGAGTCCACCAATTCCCTCCTCCGCTCGACACGCCACTGCGCGACATTCGTCCGAGTGAGAGATATGGGCGCGCTGGCTGCCGAACGGGCGGACAATAGCCGTCGTGTCGGGGCTTCACAAGCCTTCGCCGCTTACGTCACCGTCAGATTCCCTTGATTTGGTGAGTTCACCTCGCTCGTACCAGGCACTGGGACTCCCCGGAACCTGATGCGATGCCCCGGGCGTTACTGTGCATCGGGAGTCGCCGATGAACTGGCTCGTTGTCGTCCCGGTCGTCCTGGCGAAGTTCCTGCTGCCGGTCGCCCTCATCTGGTTCCCGTTCGCCGCAGGGTGGGCGAACTTCGTCCTCGACACCGTGGATGGCGACCTGCTAATCCCTGCCGGCCTCGGGAACTCCCTCGACCCGAACGAGAACCACCTCTACCAGAACATCGACAAGGCCGCCGATTACACGACATACGTCTTCATGGTGGTCGCCGCGTGGAAGTGGCCTGTGCGGAAGTGGATCGTCGGCCTGTTCGTCCTGCGGACGGTCGGGCAGACGGCGTTCTTCGTCACGCAGAACGAGTTGATGCTGCTGTTCTTCCCGAACTTTCTCGAGCCACTGTTCCTCGTCTGCGCCACCCTGCTCCACTTCAAGCGGGCGGCCGCCTGGGACCACCTCGTCCGCCACCGCTACATCTACGGCGCCGCGATCTTCATCTACAAGATGCAGGACGAGGTGCTCACCCACCTCGTCGACTTCGACCGCTCGGATGCCATCGCCCGCCTCTTCGGCCGCTGACCGGCCGGCCGCCGCGCGCGGGATTCGGCGTCGCACCCAACCGAGGCCTCGTGTAGCCTCGCAGCATGACCCAGCCCGGCGAAGGCTCATCGAAACTCTGGGGCGGCCGGTTCTCCGGCGAGACCGACGCGCTCGTCGAGGCGTTCAACGCCTCGATCGACTTCGACCGCCGGCTCTACCGCGAAGACATCGAGGGCTCGATCGCGCACGCCTCGATGCTTGCGGCGCAGGGCATCATCTCTGCCGCCGACCGTGACGCCATCGTCGCCGGGCTCGATGCGATCCGCGCTGAGATCGAGGGCGGCACCTTCGCCTTCCGGCTCGACCGGGAGGACATCCACCTCAACATCGAGGCAGCGCTCATCGAGCGCGTCGGCGACGCGGGGCGACGGCTGCACACGGCGCGATCGCGGAACGACCAGGTCGCGACCGACACCCGTCTGCACACACGCGCCGCCTGCGACGCGATCATCGAAGCGCTACGCGGCCTGCGTGCCGCCTTCCTCGACCTCGCGGAACGCGAGGCAGGCACGGCCATGCCGGGCTACACCCACCTCCAGCGTGCGCAGCCGGTACTGCTGTCCCATCACCTGCAGGCGTACGAAGCGATGCTCGCGCGCGACACCGAGCGGTTTGCGCAGGCGCGGGCGCGGGCCAACGTCCTCCCGCTCGGTGCGGGCGCACTCGCCGGCGTGACCTACCCGGTCGACCGCGAGGCCGTCGCCAAGGCCCTCGGCTTCGACGGCGTCGCCGAGAACTCCCTCGACGCCGTCTCCGACCGCGACTTCGTGGTGGAGGTGCATGCCGCAGCGGCGCTCGCGATGGTGCACCTGTCGAGGTTCGCCGAGGAGGTCATCCTCTGGTCGACGGCAGAGTTCGGCTTCCTCCACCTCGACGACCGCTACTCCACGGGCTCGAGCATCATGCCGCAGAAGAAGAACCCGGACGTGGCCGAGCTGACGCGCGGCAAGAGCGCGCGCGTCATCGGCAACCTCGTCCAGGCGCTCACGATGCTCAAGGGGCAGCCGCTCGCCTACAACAAGGACAACCAGGAGGACAAGGAGTCACTGTTCGACACGATCGACACGCTGCTCGTCTGCCTGCGTGTCACGACCGGCATGCTGTCCACGATGGCCTTCGACCGCGAGCACATGCGTGCCGCCGCCGTCGCCAACTTCGCGCTCGCCACCGACATCGCGGACTACCTCACGAAGAAGGGCGTCCCCTTCCGCGAGGCGCACGAAGCCGTCGGCGCACTCGTCGCCCGCTGCGAGCGCGAGGGGCGCACGTTCGAGGACCTAACGCTGGAGGATTATCGCCTCGCGCATGCCGCGTTCGAGCAGGACGTGCTTGCGATCGACCTGGACGCTGCGCTCGCCGCGCGCGACGTGCCCGGCGGCACCGCCCCGCGACGCGTCAACGAGGCGCGTGCCGCCGCCCGCGCCCGCCTGGCCGCCGAGACCTCGAGGCCCCGGTAGTGCCGAGGGCGCTGATCGCCCCGAGCATCCTCACCGCCGACTTCGGCCGCCTTGCCGAGCAGGTCCGCGCCGCCGAGGCGGGGGGCGCAGACCTCTGGCACCTCGACGTGATGGACGGCCACTTCGTCCCGCCGATCTCGTTCGGCCGCGAGGTGGTCGCCGCGGTACGCGCGGCCTCCGCCCTCTTTATCGAGGCGCACTTGATGGTCGCGAAGCCGGCGGAGCAATTCGCCGACATCGCCGCCGCCGGCGCGCAGCGCCTCGTGTTCCACTACGAGGCCGTGCGCGACATCGACGCCACCCGCGAGCACATCCAGGCCGCGCGCGCCCTCGGCTGCGAGGCTGGCATCGCGATCAACCCGGAGACGCCAGCCGATGCGCTCTTCCCGCTGCTCGACGCCCTCGACGAGGTGATCGTGATGCTGATCCGCCCCGGCTGGGGCGGCCAGCAGATGCAGCCCGCGCTCCTCGACAAGGTCCGCACGCTCCGCGCTCGCGCGAACGCCGCCGGCCTCGCGCTGCTGATCGAGGTGGACGGCGGCGTGAAGGCGCACAACGCCTCGATGTGCGTAGACGCGGGGGCGACGCTGCTGGTAGCGGGGTCAGCCGTGTTCAACGACACACAAACGCCTGAAGAGGCGCTGGCAGGGTTGCGAGCGAGGATCGCCCCCTAAATCGCCTCAACGCCTTCGGCGCGCGCGTCATAGCGGGCGCGGGCGGCGTCGATGTCGGCGGTGTGGGCCTCGGCCCAGTGGACGAGGTCACAGATCGTCGCGAGCAGGGTCTCGCCGAGCGGGGTGAGCGCGTAGTCGACGCGGGGCGGCACCACGGGGTAGACCGTGCGCGTCACGAGGCCGTCGCGTTCGAGGCCGCGGAGGGTCACGGTCAGCATGCGCTGGCTGATGCCGTCGATGCTGCGGCGCAGGTCGCTGAAGCGCAGCGTGCCGCTGCCGCCGAGTAGATGGATGACGTGCACCGACCACTTGTCCCCGACCCGGTCGAGGACACCCCGTACGAGACATCCGTCCGCGGCCATCGCCGCCGGATTCATCAGCATCTCGGCGTCCATTACTGCCTCCAGACCGCTACCCGTCATCCGCCAGTTACTCCAACGTGCCCGACGCACTCCAAAGTGCCGTCTTCACAAGAGCCCCTTCGGGGCTGAATATGTGGGAACGAACAAGAACTGACACACCAAAGGTAACCATTTACCGAGGCCGTGTCCAGTACATTGAAAGGAATGTCGTTATGTCTTGGTCACTCGACAAGCAGCACCTCGAAGTCGGCTTCGCGGCGAAGCACATGATGGTCGCCACCGTGAAGGGCCGCTTTACGGAGGTGGACGCCGAGGTCCACCTGGACGAGCAGCGCCCGGAGGCCTCGTTCGTCCGTGCGAACATCGCCGCCGCGAGTTTGACGACCGGCGCCGCCGACCGTGACGCCCACCTGAAGAGCGCCGACTTCTTCGACATCGAGCGATATCCGGCGCTCACCTTCGTGAGCCGCGAGGTGCGCCGCAAGGGCGACGACCTCGAATTGCTGGGCGACCTCAAGATCAAGGACGTCACGCGGCCGATCACGCTCAAGGGCGAGTACACCGGCCCGATCCAGGGCCCGTGGGGCGGCCGCCACGTCGGCTTCTCGCTCGCGGGCGAACTCGACCGCGAGGAGTTCGGTCTGACGTGGAACGTGGCGCTGGAGGCGGGCGGCGTGCTCGTCGGCAAGAAGGTGAAGCTCACCATCGACGCCGAGGTGAAGGAAGACGCGGCCTCCGCGGCGGCCTGATCCTCTGGGCTAGGCCATCGGCTCGAGCCGGCTGGCAGAGGCGACGTCGGAAGCCG
>SCTU01000298.1 GCA_004297315.1 Dehalococcoidia bacterium
TCCCCGATCCGAAGCGGCGGCGCGGTGCGCAGCCACGGGTCCGGGTAGCCCGTGGCCGCGACGATTTCCAGCGGCGCGTCCACGTCTTCCCCGGTCACCGCGACGGCCGCGCCCAGCACGATCCCCTCGTCCGCCAGCGCGTCCAGCGCGGCGGCGGCAGTGTCGCGGATGTTCCGCGGCGTCTCCAGCACCTCGAGCAGGACTGCCTCCACGGCGTGCCGCGCGCGCTCATCGATGATCGTCCCGATGTACCAGGCGACAGCCGCGAGGCCGAGCACGGCGACACCGCCGTCGATCGCCGCGACGCGCAGATCGAGTTCTCCGAACAGGGTGAAGAGCAGGGCGAGGTGCGTCGCGACAAGTGTGAGCGCGCCGGCCGTCACCGCCAGCCAGAGCCGCAGGGCGCCCCGCCGGACGCCGCGGACGAGCCCCGCAGAACGCGAGACGGCGCGCGCACGCCGCCACTCCAAGGTGGGAGTCACCGCCACTGTTGTTCCCGCCACCCCCGCGACGCGTCCGCCATTACCCGAGGACGATCAGCATGCTCCGCTCCGCCTCTGAAGCCTCACGCACCTGCACGGGGACGGACAGCGTCCCCGCGAGACCGCCCGCGATCTCGTCCGAATCCGTCACCTCGCCAATCTCGAGCCGGAGACGTGCCTCCCCCTGTGAGTACGCCTCCACCGCCGTCTGACGGATGCCACGCAGCCGAGCGAGCGCGTCTTGCACGCGCATCAATCCCTGGAAGCCGGCCACGGGCGCCACGCGCACGAGGACGCTGCCGTCCTCCGGGACAAACGTGGCGAGTGGCGCCTCGGACTGTTCTTTGCCGTCAGCCGGCGCCTGCGGGGCGCCCTGCGCAACCGGCGGCGGCACGGGCCGCGGGGCAGGCGGTGGAGGAGGTGCGGGGGAGATGACGGGCTGCGGCGGCGGTGCCGGCTGGGCGGCGACAGGCGGGGTGACGACAGGCGCGGGCGGAGGAGTCGCCGCGAGCGGGCTCGGAGCCGGAGCGGGCGGAGCGGGCGGCGTCAGCACCTGCGGCGCACGCATCGGCGGCACCGCCGACTGCGGCAGGCCGGCGGGCGGTTCAGCCCAGCGCGGGGGCACCGGCGGCGGCGGAGGCGCAACCTCGACAGGTGGAGAGGAAGTCGGAGCCGCGTCGACCGGCGATGCTGCGGGCGCGTGCGCTGCCGGGGGTGGCGGTGCGGGCGGCACCGGGGTCGGCGGCGTGACGGTCGCGCGCGAGGCCGGCGCTGGAAACGGATCGAGGCGCGGCCACTCGCGCAGCAACGCCTCGATCCGGCCAAGACGGTGCTGCACGTTGCGCAGGTCTTCGGACATCAACGTCGTCGTGCGACGCAACTCGTCGATCTGGCGTACGGACTCGGGGTCGCGGGCCACGGCCGGGGCGACCGCTGTGGCCGCCTGGGAGAGGGCACGCGCCCGCTCCACTCCCTCGTCGAGCACGCGCTGCGCCCGCTCCCGTGCCTCCTCGATCATGGCCGCGAAGTCGTCCGGCCGCGAGGTCGCCTGTTCGCCGGCAGATGCCGCATCGGAGGCGGCGGACGGCGTCGCGCGACGCGAGGAGTCGGGCTCGGGAGCCGGCCGCTGCGCCCCCTGCTGGCCGAGCGCCATCAGCAGCGAGGCAATCGCCCGCAGGACCGCGCCCGACCCCGGCGCGTCATCGTGGTTGCTGGTCAACGCTGGCCCCCACGCACAGCCGGCCGTGCGCGGCGCACGAACTTATAGCCGACGCCGCGCTCGTTCACGATCATCGGCTCCCCCTGCGGGTCATCGCCCAGCTTGCGGCGCAGATGCTGGATGTGGACCTTCAGGTAATCGGTCTCGTCCATGTACTCGCGGCCCCAGACCTTCGCCAGCAAGGTGCGAAAGGTGAGCACGCGGTTCTCGTTTCGGGTGAGGTGGTACAGGATGCCGTACTCGATTGGGGTCAACTTGATCGACTCCCCGTCGACCGTGACCTCACGGCTCGCGTAGTCAATCCGCAGCGGCGCCGCCTCGAACGGCGGTCCCTCGCTGGCGGGCACCTGGGACTCCGACCGGCGCAGCACGGCGCGGACGCGCGCGAGCAACTCGATGTGCGAGAACGGCTTCGTAACGTAGTCGTCCGCGCCGAGCTCGAGGCCTTTGACCTTGTCCACTTCCTCGTGGCGCGCGGTAAGCATCACAACCGGCACGTCCGAGAAGTGCCGGATCCGCTCGCAGGCCTCGAACCCGTCGATGTCGGGCAGGCCGATGTCGAGGATGACGATCTCAGGCGAATGGCGTTCGACGGCAGCGACGCCCTCCTCGCCCGTCGACGCCGAGATCACCTCGGCCTCCGGCCAACGAAGGTTGAAAGTCAGCCGGACGATCTCGACGACGTCCGGCTCGTCGTCGATCACGAGTACGCGCATGGCGCAGAATATAGCGGCATTCCCTTGGGGCGGCGAGAACTGGGCAGGTGCGTTGGCGGTTCGCGTGTCCTTTGAGGATGCCGAGCAGCGGAACGGTCGGGGGAGACAGTCCCCTACGTGCTGCTGCCCAGCATCAACATCGTGATGCTGGGCGTACCTTCTGATGCCTAAGAAAGGCCAATGTTAGACTCCGCCACGGCCGGCCACCGTCCTCGGGAAAACGGTGCGCCGGGTCGATTCGGAGGGCCGGTTGCAGAAGTACATCCTCAGGCGACTGATCCTGATGGTCCCGACGATGTTCGGCCTGACCCTCCTCGTCTTCGTCATGCTTCGGCTCCTGCCCGGCGACATCGTCACCGTCATCCAGGGCGAGTTCGGCTCCGCAGACAAGGCGACCCGAGACGCCATTCTCAAAGACTTCCAATTGGACGACGCGGTACCGGTCCAGTACGTGAAGTGGGTCGGCCGGATGGCCCGCTTCGACCTCGGCGAGTCGCTGATCAGCGGCCGGCGCGTGCAGGACGAACTCTCGTCGCGCGTCCCGGTCACGTTTGAACTGGGAATCCTCGCGCTGCTCTTCAACGTCTCGATCGGCATCCCGATCGGCGTCTTCTCCGCCATCCGCCAGAACTCGGCAATCGACTACGCGGGCAGGACGATCGCGGTCGGCCTGCTGGCCGCACCCGGCTTCTGGGTCGCGCTGATCATCATTTCGATGGCCGGCCGCTACTTCCAGTGGGCGGTGCCCTCCACCACGTACATCTCGCTCTTCGAGGACCCGATCCGCAACCTCAAGTTGCTGCTGGTGCCAGCGATGATCCTCGGCGGTGCCGGGTCAGGCGGGGTCATGCGCTTCACGCGCACGGCCATGCTGGAGGTGCTGCGCCAGGACTACATCCGTACGGCGTGGTCGAAGGGCCTGCAGGAACGCACCGTCATCCTGCGCCACGCGCTGAAGAACGCGCTGATCCCGGTGGTGACGGTGATCGGCCTCTCCATCCCAGGCCTTGTGGGCGGTGCGGTCATCATCGAGACCGTCTACTCGATCCCGGGCGTCGGCCGTTACTACCTCTCCGCCGTGAACACGCACGACCTGCCCATCGTCCAAGCAGTGAACGTGATGACCGCGCTGGTCGTCGTCTTCGCGAACCTCGCGGTGGACATCACCTATTCGTGGCTCAACCCGAGGATCAGGTACTCCTAATGGCGAAAGCAGTCACCGCCAGCCCACCGGTCGGCCAGAAGCGCACGGGGCTCTCGGATGTCCCGCGCCAGACGCTCCGTTTCATCCGCCGATACCCGCTTGGCGCTATCGGCGCCATGTTCGTGATCCTGCTCATCGGTGCCGCGGCCGTCCCGTGGGCGTTCACACCGCTGGAGAGCCAGGACCCGCTCAACCAGAGCATCGTCGAGCGCCTCCAGGGGCCGAGCGCGTCCCACTGGTTTGGCACGGACGAACTGGGACGCGACCTCTATTCCCGCATCGTCTACGGCGCGCGCACCTCGATCGTGATCGGGTTCGGGGTCGTGCTGCTGGCGAAGGTGCTGGCGGTCATCTTCGGCACCGTGTCGGGCTACTACGGCGGGAAGTTCGACTCGATTTTCCAGCGCGTCATCGACATCGGCATCGCGATCCCCGGCCTCGTCTTCATCATCATCGTCGTGCAGGCGCTGGCGACGCGGCTGCCCACGATCGGCGGACTGCAGCCGGACATCCTCGCGATCATCCTTTCAGTAGCGGTGCTTTCCTCGACCTCCTCCTCACGCACCATCCGAGGCGTGGCGCTGTCGCTGCGCGAGGAGCAGTACGTGGAGGCCGCGCGGGCACTGGGCGCGACGGACCGCCGAATCATGAGCCGGCACATCGTGCCGAACCTCTTCGCCGTGGTCATCGTGGCGGCTTCCTTACAGGTCGGCGGGGCGGTGTTGCTGGAGTCCTCGCTCTCGTTCCTCGGTTACGGCGTCCAGCCGCCGGCGCCCTCGTGGGGCCGCATGCTGAACGACGCCCGCTCGCAACTGACGAAGGCGCCGCACCTCGCGATCTTCCCGGGGCTAGCGGTCTTCATCACCGTCTTCTCCTTCAACATGCTGGGGGACGCACTCCGCGACAAACTGGACCCGCGCCTGCGAGGCTCGAACTAGCCACCGGTCTACGGCCGCTATCGCGCGCACGTCGGACGGGCGGCTAACCTTCCGGCGTGAGCAACTTCTCGATCCGCACTGACCGAGCCGACCCGTGGGCGCCGCGCACGCTCGCGCTTCGCTTCCTGGTCAACCTCGCCGGGCTCTGGGTGGCCGCCCAGGTCGTCCCCGGCGTCCACGTGGACGACCTGCCGTCGCTGCTGGCGGGCACTGCGATCTTCGCGATCGTGAACGTGCTGCTCCGGCCGCTCGCGAACTTCATTTCCTGCTGCCTGATCGTCTTCACGTTCGGACTGTTCGTGCTGGTCATCAACGCCGTCCTGCTCGCGGTGACGGCGTGGATCGCGGGCGGGCTCGACCTCGCGTTTCGCGTGGACGGCTTCTGGGCGGCCTTCTTCGGCGCGCTCGTGATCTCGGCGGTCTCT
Source organism: Dehalococcoidia bacterium (assembly GCA_004297315.1). Taxonomy (GTDB): domain Bacteria; phylum Chloroflexota; class Dehalococcoidia; order UBA2979; family UBA2979; genus SURF-43. Next base: position 4,985 of record SCTU01000298.1, read on the forward strand.
CTGGTCGCCTCGCTGCTGGTCCGGCCGCCGCAGGTGCGCCGCTACTAGCGCGCGCCACCGCCCTGCGGTGTGACCCCAACGGACACGGCCGAGTCGGACGGCCCGCCACCCCAGTCACCGAGCGCGCAACCCGGCCGCGTAGAACGCCAGCAGGTCAAGCCGAGCAGCGCCCACAGCGAAGCCCGGCGCAACGCGCGCTGCCGGTGACTCGTGCGGTGCCGGCGCCAGCGATGCAGGCGTTCCGCGCTGCCCGCCTGAGCGGAAGCGATGCGCGGCCATCTCCAGCGCCCCGGCGAGCGACTCCACATGCGACTCGTAGTCCTCGCGCGCGCCGGACGCCGCGATGTACGTCAGCGGCAACGGCTGGCGGCTCGCGCGCCGCGAGGTGGACGGCGCGCCCGGGCGGTTCGGCCTCGTCCTGATCCCTCTACTCCGGTCGCAGCGGCCCCAATGGCTCGCGCCCCTTGCGCTGAACACGTGGCCCGCGCCCGGCCCGCGAGGGCGTCCCAGGGCGCTCCACGCGTACCGCGCAGGCCTTGAACTCGGGGATGCCCGAGGGCAGGTCCAGCGCGTCGTTCGTCAGGAAGTTGGCGGCAACGCCCCGCAACTGTACGAAGGGAACGAACAACTCGCCGCGGCGCATCGAGTCCACCACGTGGGCCTCCGCGATGATCTCGCCCCGGCGCGACGCCAGTTGGACTTCCTCGCCGTCGGTGAAGCCGAGCGCGGCTGCGTCGAGCGGGTGCAGGTCCACCGTGACGGCCGGCACCTGCTCCAGCAGGCCGGGCACCCGCCGCGTGATCACGCCCGTGTGCCAGTGGTAGAGCGAACGGCCGGTGATCAGCGTGTACGGGAAGCGCTTCGAGGGAAGTTCCGCCGCCGGCGGCCCCTGCTCGACCGCCACGAACTTGCCGCGCCCGCGCGGGAACTCGGTCTGGAACAGGCGAGGGGTCCCGGGGTGCGTGGCGTCCGGCACCGGCCACTGCAGGCCGCCCTCGCGCTCCAGGCGCGCGTGCGAGAGTCCCGCGATGATCGGCATCAGCCCCGTCATCTCCTCGAAGATCTCCGTCGAAGATTGCCAGCCGAAGCCAGCCGCGGGGCGCTCCAGCAGCCGCAGGACGCGCCGCGCGATCTCGGCCGTGATCGCCCAGTCCTCGCGCGCCTCACCGGGCGCGGGGACGATCGGGCGCACGAGTTGCACGCGCCGCTCTGAGTTCGTGAACGTCCCGTACTTCTCCGCGAACGCCGCCGCCGGCAACACCACGTCCGCGATCTCTGCGGTCTCGTGCATGAAGATGTCCTGCACCACGAGGAAGTCGAGGCGTCCGAAGGCCTCGCGCGCGTGCGTCAGGTACGGGTCCGAGATCAGCGGGTTCTCGCCGACAACGTACATCGAGTGCAGGCGGCCTTCCAGCATCTCTTCGATCATGTGCGTGGCCTGCAGTCCGGGCGTCCGCGGGAACTCTGCGCCCCACGTCGTGGCGTACTTCTCGTGGGCCGGGCCATCGAGGGGTTCGTAGCCCGGGAGCGTGTTCGGCAGGCAGCCCGAGTCCGAGCAGCCCTGCACGTTGTTCTGGCCGCGCAGCGGGGAGATGCCGTTCCCGGGCCCGCCTACCTGGCCCGTGAGCAGCGCGAGGTTGATGAGCGCCCGCGCGTTGTCCGTGCCGTTCGTGTGCTGGGTCACGCCCATGCCCCAGCTCAGGCAGGAGCCGCGCGCGTGGCCCTCGGCGTCCGGTCGAGGCCGCGCGTACAGCCGCGCCGCGCGGCGGATGTCGTCCGCGGCAACGCCCGTGATGGACTCCGCCACCTCCGGGGTCACCTGCTCCACGACGCGGCGCCACGCCTCGAACCCCTCGGTGCGCGCCGTGACGAAGTCGGGTGCCCACAGGCCCTCCGCGAGGATGACCTGTGCCATCGCGTTGAACAGCGCCACGTCGGTGCCCGGACGCGGCTGGAGGTGGACCTCGGCCACGTCGCAGAGGTCGATGCGGATCGGGTTCACGACGATCAGCGTCGCGCCGCGGTCCTCGACGGCGCGTCGCAGCCGCGACGCCACGACAGGGTGGTTCTGCGCCGTGTCGCTGCCGACGACGAGCAGCGTGCCAGCGATGTCGTAGTCGGCGTAGGAGTTCGAGGTCGCGCCGGAGCCGACCTGTTCCTGCAACGCGACGACCGAGGGCGCGTGACACAGTCGTGAGCAGTGGTCGATGTTGTTCGTCCCCATCACGGCGCGCGTGAACTTCTGCACCACGTAGCCGTCCTCGTTCGTCGCTTTCGCTGAGGCGATCGCCGCGAACGAGCCGAGGCTCGCCGCGAACCTCCGCGCGACAAGGTCGAGTGCGTCGTCCCACGTCGCGGGCTGGAGCCGCCCATCGCGCCGCACGAGCGGCTGGGTGAGCCGGTCGGGCGCGTGCACGAAGTCGAGGCCGAAGCGCCCCTTCACGCAGGTCATCCCCTGCGACGATCCGTTCTCCGGTACGCCGTCGACCCACACGATGCGTCCCCCACGCTCGTGTACGCGCAGCCCACAGCCGACGCCGCAGTACGGGCACGTCGTCTCGGTGACGGTCGTCGCGGGCGCCCGCGCCGAGAGGCGCGCGGGGACGCCGTGCTTGGGGAGGAGCGCGCCGGTCGGGCATTGCGAGACGCACTGGCCGCAAGACGTGCAGATCGATTCATCCCACAACGTGTCGAACGCGATGCCGATGTGCGCCGTACTGCCTCGACCGTTGATCCCAATCGCGCCGATGTGCTGCGTGCGCTGGCAGGCGTCCACGCAGCGGCTGCAGAGGATGCAGTCCGCCATGTCGAGCGTGAAGAAGATGTTGCTCTCGTCGCGTGGCGCCCGCGGCCGCGGCTCGTAGGTCGAGATATCGATGCCGTGCGACGCCGCGTGCTGCGCCGCCTGCCCGCGCCCGCGTCCGTCCGCGGACATCCCGACCGTGAGATCGAGGACGCCGCGCCGGACGCGCGCCGCCCGCTCGCTCGTCGTACGGACCGTCTGCCCCTCGGCCGCGGGAGTGTGGCAGGCCGCCACGAGTCGCCCCTGTCCGTCGACCTCCACGAGGCACGTACGGCACGCCCCAAGCGGCGCGCGTGCCTCAGGCTTGCACAGGTGCGGCAAGTCGACGGACGCAGCCTGCACCGCCTCCAGCAGCATCGCCCCGCGCGGCACGTGCACCTCAACGCCGTCGACGCGAAGCGTGACCGGCGCCTCCACCACAGGCAGCATCCCGCCGGCGGTCGAGGTCATCGTGAGGCCTCCCGCTCGAACGCCTCCGGGAACAGCGCCAGCGCCGAGGCGACCGGACGTCCGGCCATGCCCCCCAGCTGGCAGAGCGAGGCCTCCGTCATCACCTCGATCAGCGCGTCGATCTGCTCGCGGTTCGCGGTCGCGTCTTCGAGCAGCGCGACCAAGCGAGGCGCGCCTTCGCGGCAGGGCGTGCACTCGCCGCACGACTCGCGCGCGTTGTAGGCGGCGAGTCCGCGCGTGACCCGCGCGATGTCGGCGTCGAGCGGCAGCACGACGACGCCGCCTGCGCCGAGGCCGCGCATCTCCAGCGGCTCCTCGAACTCCTCGGCCAGCACGAACCGGCCCGACGGCCCGCCGAGCAGGAGCGCGCGCACGCGCTGCGGGTTCGCGCCCGCCGCGGCGAGGACGCCCGACCACGCGGTCGCGCCGTCGACAGGCACCTCGTACAGGCCGGGACGCGGGAGCGCGCCGGAGAGCGAGAGCAACTTCGTCGGCGGAGGCGGACCGTCGTAGACGGTGGTCACGGCACAGAGCGTCTCGACGTTGTTGATCACCGTCGGGCGGTCGAAGAGCCCTCGGTCAGTCGCGAACGGCGGCCGCAGCCGAGGCACCGGCCGTTCGCCCTCGACGCTGTTGAGGATCACCGACTCCTCGCCGCAGACGTAGCCGCCCGCGCCCGAGCGCACCTCGATCTCCACGCCCGCACCGCCGAGGGCGCTCCCGTCGAGCAGCCCGGCATCGCGCGTCTGCGCCACGGCGGCCTCGACAGCGCGGCGGGCATAGCGCGCCTGTCCGTTGATGTAGATCACGGCGCGCGCGACCCCTACCGCGTGCGCGGCGATCAGGATCCCTTCGATCAGGCGGTGCGGATCGCCCTCTAGCAGATGCCGATCCTTGAAGACGCCCGGCTCGCCCTCCTCGGCGTTGACGACGAGGATGCGCGGCGCCGGGTTCTGCGCCGCGAGCCGCCACTTCTGTGCCGTCGCGAAATGCGCGCCACCGCGCCCCGTCAGGCTCGCCTTCTGCACCGCCTCGATCACGTCGGCCGGCTTCTGCTGCAGCGCGTGCGCCGCCGCTAGATATGCGCCCTGCGCCAGTGCATCCGCCAGCGAGCCGTCGAGGTGCCCGACGCGCGCCAGGAGTCCGCGTTCGCCGCTCCCCGCGTAGTCGTCTTCGCACGCGCCGTCGATGCAGGTGAGCAGAGGCTCGAGCGGCTCACGGTCAAGCCGCGCGAAGCGGTGCCGGTGCCCTGGCCGCACGACGGTGGCCGCGGGTGTGGCCCAGCACGCGCCGTCGCACGCCGTTTCGACCGCAAGCGCGGCACGCGGGCCGAGCGCCGCCCGCAACGAATCGAGGACACGCGTAGACTCGACAGCGTCGCCACAGGTGCCTCGATGTACGAGCACGCGCGTCGAAGGCGGCGCGGTGAAGCGGGCGCGAAGCCGCGCGAGCGCCGGCGCCGCTACGGGGGTCACGAGGCTACCTCTTGAGAGGCGGCAGCGAGGCGCGCCCGCAGGCCGTCTGGCGTCGCGCGGCCGTGGAGGCGCTCCTGCGGGTCGACCACGACCGGCGCCAGCGCGCAGAGGAACTGGCAATCGGTCCGCCGTGCATGCTCGCCCGCCGACTGGATCAGCGCTCCGGCTCCCGCGAGGTCACAAGCGACTCCGGTGCAGACGTGCCAGGCCGTCGGGTCGGGACGCTCCAACCGCAGTTCCGAATAAGCGGTCGTCGTCGCGTGGACCTCGGACACCGGCACACGTATCCACGCCGCGACCCGTTCGATCGCCGGGCGCGGCAGCCAGCCGAGGGCGTGCTGGACCTCCAGAAGCGCGGGCAGCAACGACGTCTTCGCGCGCGGGAGCGCCTCAACGGCGCGCGCGGCTTCCGCGATCCGCTCGACGGCGTCCGGCGCGTCGTCGCTATACGGGGGCCTCTCAGAAGACGCGGTGGCCATGCGCGGATTGTAGGCCGTGGCACCCCCCGGACCGCCGCCGAGCCGGTATGCCGGGGCTATCCTCGACGCAAAGAGGAGGGAGGCGAGGCGTGGCAACCGTCGAGGAACGCTTCGCCGCCGTGCCCTACTGCTACCTGCTCACGGCCGGGCGTCAGTCAGGGCGGCCGCACGAGATCGAGATCTGGTTCGTCGCGCGCGGTGACACGGTCTACCTGCTGAACGGCGGCGGGAAACGCCCTCCGGGCGAGAGCGACTGGGTGCGCAACCTCCGTGCCGACCCGATGGCACGCCTGCGCATCTCGGGCGTCCCGTTCATGGCCACGGCACGCTTTCCGGCCGAGGGCAGCCCCGAGGACCGCGAGCATCGCGCGGCGATCGTTGCGAAGTACTCGGGGAGCAAGGATGCGGGTGACCTGACGGGCTGGCGCGACACCGGCTTCCTCGTCGCCCTCGACCTCACGCCAGCCGAAGGCCGTCCTCCCGGATAGTCGAGGAGTGCGCGTGCTTCTCGACGTGCACGCGCGAGGGCATCCGCTCCGACAACTCCTCGATGTGTGAGATCACTCCCACCATCCGGTTGCCGTCCGCGAGCGCCTCGAGCCCCTGCACCGCGAGGTCGAGCGACTCAGCGTCGAGCGACCCGAAGCCCTCGTCGAGGAAGAGCGACTCCAGCGACACCGCGCCGCCCGTACCGGAGATCTCCGGCAGGTGCTCGGACAGCGACAGCGCGAGGGCTAGCGAGGCGAGGAAAGTCTCGCCGCCGGAAAGCGTCCGCACCGACCGTTGCTCGTCGCCGTTCTGGTGGTCGACGACGAAGAAGTCGCCCTTCTCGGTCGCCAGTTCGTAGCGCCCGGTCGAGAACTGCATCAGCCGCACCGAGGCGTCGCGCGCGAGCATCCCGAGCGACTCCCGCAGCAAGAAGTCGACGAAATGGTTGCTCTGCAACTCCGTGTGGAGTTGCGCGGCGAGCTGCTGTCGCCCCTCGTGCATCCCGATCGCGGCGACGGTGGCTGCCGCCTGCTCGGCCTGCTGCTCCGCCTGGACGACGGCCTGGCCGAGGGCGCCCGCCCTGAGCGTCGCCGCCTCTTGCTCCGCCTGGTGCGCGCGCTGCGCGGCGGCGAGAACCGCCTTCGAGGGCACCTCCTCGCCCATCACAGCGGGCCACTCGACCATCACCGCGCGCTGGGCTTCCTGCTCCGCGTCGCGTTGCACCAAAAGCCGCGCTCCTCGCTCGCCAGCCGCCGCGCGTGCGGTTTCGACGGCGGCCTGCGCGCTGGCGGCTGAAGCGTCGGCGGCGGCGCATGCCGTGCGCGCCTTCGCGACCGCGACGTCGAGGGCGCTCGCGCGTGCCGACGCCTGCTCGGCTGCCTCGAACGCAGCCCTGACCGCCGCAGCGTTTCCCTCGACGGCACCGAGTGCCGCCAGCCGCTGGCGCGCGGCAGCCTCATGCTCGCGCGCGGTGTGCACGGCCTGCCCGCGCAGCGCCACCTCACGCTGCGCGGCATCGGCTTCGTGGGTTGCCTTCTCGAGCGCGCTCGCCGCTTCCCGCGCGGCATGTTCAGCCGCCGCTTGCGCCTCGATGGCACGCACGAGCACGGCGGGCGACGTCGCCGGTTCCGCGTCGCCCGGCGTTGTCTCCACCAGCGCGCCGAGTGCGACCTCAAATGCATGCGCCGCAGTCGATGCCTTCGCGGCGGCTTGCTCGGCCTGCTGGGCGCGCGCGACCGCCTGCTCCGCCGCCTTCTGTTCGCGTTGCGCCTGGCGCGGGAGTTCAGCCAGGGAGACGCCGATGTCAGCCACCAGACGCTCCACCTCTGCCCGTCGTCCTGTCGCGATGGCGACTGCGCTCGCGCGGGCCTCGACCCGTGCTGCGGCGACCGCTGCGGTCGAAGATGCCGCCGAGGATGCCGCCGCCGCCTCTCGCAGGATTCTTTCTGCCTCGGCGAGCGCACGCTCCGCCAGATCGAGGTCGCCTTTCGCGTGTTTCGGCGCGGCCGTCAGCACCTCGCCGCAGATCGGGCAGCGGTCCCCCTTCTTCAGCCCGCGCGAGATCGCCGCCGCAGCGTCTGCCCTGCGCGCAGCCTCGGCCTTCTGGCGGGCCGCCTCGAATGCCCGTTCGGCAGCGGTGTGTGCCTTCGCCGCGGCGCCGGCGTCGCGCACAGCCGACTTCGCCTCACGCAGCGCTTCCGCGTGCGCCGCCGCCGCCACGCGTTCGGCCTCGACCTCGGCAGCGAGGCGCGTCGCGGCCTGGCCGACGGCGAGCGCACGCGCCTCCGCCGCCGCTGCGGCCTCGCGCGCGGCTACCGCCTCGGCTGTGTGCACCCCGGCCTCCGCGAGGTGCCGGTCGCGGGACGCCACAGCAGCGGCCGCAGCCTCGATCACCTGCGCGACCGCGGTCTCCGCCTTTGTCTGCGCCTGGAGGCTTACACGCTCCGCCTGCTTCGCTCGGCGCACGGCAGCGCTGGCGGCCGTCTCGGCGTCCGCATTCTGCTTCTCCGCGGTGACGAGGGCGGCCTGCGCGACCTCGAGATAGCGCTGCGCGGCGTCCCGCTGGTCGAGGAGGGCGACCTGTACGCGCAGCGCCTCGTGCGCTTCGCGGTCGTAGGCGAGGCGAGCCCGTTCGGCCTCGGCGCGTTTGGCATCTTGCTGTGCCCGCGCCGCCGCCTGCTCCGCCTCGACCAGCGCAGCCGCCGCGAGGTCGGCCGCGCGTGCGGCCCGCTCAGCCTCCACCCCCGCCTCCGAGGCCGTCCGCTGCGCCGCCTCAAATGCCCGCCAGCGGTCACCGAGGTCGCGCAGCGCCTCAAACCGCGCGGCGAGCCCCGCCAGGCACGCCAGCGCCTCGACGTGCTCCGAGCGCAGCGCCGCGATCCGCTCTGGCGTCGCGAGGTCGAGCGATGCCAGTTGTGCGCGCAACGTCTCCGCGCGCGTCTTCGCGTCGCTGGCGCGGCTGCCCGCGATCTGCCGTGCCGCCTCGTAGACGTCGAGGCCGATCAGGCGCGAGAGGATCTCGCGCCGTTCCTTGGGTTCGCCTCGGAGGAAGGCGTCGAATGCGCCCTGGGGGAGCACCATCGTCCGGGTGAAGGTCGCGTAGTCCATGCCGAGCAGCCGCTCGACGTGCGCACGCACCTCCGTGGCCTTGTCGGCAAGCGGCTCCCACGCGCCGCTCAGGTCGCGCCGTTCGAGGCGCACACGGCCGGGCCCCTTCACGTCCGCGCGACGCGCGATGCGGAAGCGGCGGGCGCGCGTCTCAAACTCCAGCAGCACTTGCATCGTCGGAGCGCCCTGCGCGATCAACTGGCCCACGCTCGCCCCGACGCGCGGCACCTGGCCGAAGAGTGCCCAGGTCATCGCGTCGAGCAGCGACGACTTCCCCGCGCCGGTGGGGCCGGTGATCACGAAGAGTCTGCGCCCCTCGAAGTCGATCACCGCCGGCTCGCGGAAGGCCGTGAACCCCTGCAGCTCGAGGCGTACCGGTTTCACGACGTGACCGTCGCTTCCTCCATGACCTCACGGAAGAGCGCGACCAGTTCCGGCGCGGGCGCCGAACCGTGCGCCCCGGTGTAGTAGCGCGTGAACTGCTCAACCGGGGTGAGGTGCGCGAACGCCGGTTCCGTCGACTCCGCCTCGACGCGCGCCACCTCCACGCGCACCTCGACGCAGTTCGAAAGCGCCTCGCGCACGCGGGGCGCGATGCCCGGCTCGTGCCGGTCGAGGTGGACCACCGCCCGTAGGTGCGCATCGGGCAGCGCGCGGCCCTGCTCGATCACCTCGTCTAACGTCCCGCGGATTTCGATGAGCGCTTTGCCGGCGCTGAGCGGCACGAACTCGCTGCTCGCCGGCCGGCCGGGGTGTGCGTCGACGATCCACACGCCCTTCTGCTGCTCGCGCTCGCCAAAGTCCAGTTGCAGCAGCGAGCCCGAGTAGGCCGCGGGCGAGGGCGCACCGACGATCGCCTGTGGCTGGTGGATGTGACCGAGCGCCGTGTAGTGCGCGTTCGTCGGGATCGCCGCCGGCGGGACCGCGTACGTCTGGCCGATGTGCAGGCGGCGTTCCGAGCCGTCGACCGCAGCCACCTGCGCGCCGTCGACGAAGACATGCGCCGCGAGGATGTTCACGCTCTCTGGCGTGAAGGCGGTCGCGAAATGGCGATACAGCTCCGCCAGCTGGCCGGCGTAGCCCTGGAACGCCTCCTCGCGCGGCCCGAGGATTGCCTCGATGTCCGCGGCGCGGCCCTCCGGCACCCACGGGATCGCCGCGACCTTCGCCGTCTCTCCGCCGCGCTCGATCGTGATGACGCCGCCCTCCTCGGGGCCGCGGATCGAGGACTGCACGTGCACGCCGAGCAACTCGGCGAGCCGCCCGAGCGCTTCGAGGCGGCGCGGGTGGTCGTGGTTGCCGGCGATCAGCACGACCTCGATCCCGGCGCGGATGAGGTCGCGCAGCATCGTCGTGAGCAGCCGCTCGGCCTCCGGCGGGGGCGAGGTGGAGTCGTAGATGTCGCCGCAGACGAGGACGACGTCGACGCTCCGGTCGCGTGCGACGGCACAGAGCTCTGCCAGCACCGCCTCGAACTCGGCGATGCGGCTGCGCCCCCGGATCGTCCGGCCGAGGTGCCAGTCAGCGGTGTGGAGGAAGCGCATGCTCGCCTAGTCCTCCGGGTCGCCGATGTCGAAGCGGCGCAGCAGTCGGGGCTTCGTATCGGTATCGCCATCGCTGCCGGGCGGCGCGACCTCGGCGGCACGGGTCGCCCATGCGGGCCACGGGAATTCGAGCAACAACGGCACGGGGATCTCCGGTTGGGCGACGATCATCGAGCCGGGCTTGAGCAGCGCAGCACGCTTCTGCGCCGTCGGCGTCAGGTAGCGGTACTCGTTCCGCTGCGCCTCGGCGGGGTCGAGACGGCCCACGACGCGGAACGCGGCGTTCGCGACGATGCGCGGCTCCACCTCGGAGGCGGTCTGCTGCGCACCGATCAGGATCACGCCGAGCGACCGGCCGCGCTCGGCGATGTCGAGCAGCGCGTCCTTGATCGGGCTCCGGCCCGTGCGCGGCGCGTACTTGTTCAGCTCGTCGACCACCACGAAGAACGGCGCCGGCCGGTCCGAGCCCGGGCGCGACTCACGCTCCTCCATCACTCGACGCAACAGCACGCCGACGACGAACCGTTGCGCGCGGTCGTGCAGCCGGTGGAGGTCAACCACCGTGACCTGGTGCTGGAAGGCGATGCGGTGCTTCTCCGGGTTCGTCGCGCTCGCGCCGCGGACCAGCGTGCCGACGTGTCGCGCCGAGGCGTGCAGCCGCCGCATGAACGCGCGGATCGTGCCGATCGCCGCGGCGCTGTTCCCCGACCCGGCCCACTTGAACGCCAGGTCCGAGTCCGGGTCGAGGTGCGTGTCGATCGCGTCCAGCAACTGGTCGAAGTCCTCGACCTCCACGTCGTCGATGAAGACGTTGGCGCCCGCTGGGCTCGTCTTCGCGGCGGCGGCGAGGCGCGCGGCGACGGCGTCGATCACGTACGACATCTGCGAGGTCTCAGCGTCCGCCTCGGTGAAGAGGAATGGTAGGAAGCCCTCCTCGCAGAACTCGCGCAGCGTCCAGAAGAACCCCGTGACGCCCTCCTGCCGCGACCCGGTGTCCGGGATCGCCAGGTCACCCCGACGCACGGGCGCGTAGAAGCCCGCCGAGCCGAACGGTCCCGCCGGCAGACCCAGCGAGGCATACCGCTCGCGGACCTCGTCGGTCAGCATCACGTTCGGGCGGTCGAGGAAGAGCAGATCCTCCCCCTTGACGTTGAAGATCAACGCCTTCGCGTTCGCCCGCCGTTCCCGCAGCGACGCGCCCTCGAACAACGCGTAGAGCAGAAACGTCGCGTACGAGGTCTTCGTCGCGACGCCTGAGATGCCCGAGATGTTGACGTGCGCGCCCTTTGCGCCGTCGAGGAACTCGAGGTTCCCCACGATCGTCGAGCCGTCGCGCGCGAGGCCGAGCGGGAACTGCTCCACCATCCGGTCGAAGAAGAGCGCGCGGTCGCGTGCGGCGCCCTCGGCGAGCACCACGGGCTGTCCGGGCATTGGCGGCACATAGACCTCGGGCTCCACACGCGTCACCGAGACGTGCGCAGAGGTCGCCTGCTGCGCCGGCAGCACCCCGTCCCGCGCGAGCGAGACGTCCGAGGTCAGCGAGACGCCCTCCTGGCGGGTGCGCACGTCGTCGACGATCCCGGAGGTCTCGACCTCGGTCCCGTCGGGCAGCGTGGTGCGCACCGTGACCACGTCGTCGAGTTGAAGGAAGCGCCCGGGGTCGACCCAGACGGAGAAGCCAAGCGGCGTCGAGGCCTCGGCTTCGGTGCCGAGCACGAGGCCGCGGTACGCGGGGTTGTCGGTCGGCTCCGGCGTCATTCCGCCAGCCCTCGCGCGAGGTCAGCGAGCAGCAGCCGGTAGATCAGCCGGCGGTCGCCGAGCAGGTGCGTGAGCCGCGCCTCGAGCGCCCCGGTGGGCGTGAGGTTCTGTGGGGCGCGCGGGTCGCGCACGGGGGACGAGGCAAGCCGTGGTAGTAGCGTGGCTGTCACGTCGGCGAGCTCACGTGCGCCCTCGAGGCCCACGGCCTGCGAGCACTCGAGGCGGAGCACGCCGCCGAGTGGGTGCACGGGGCCTTCGAGGTGGGCGATGCGGACGTACCAGGAGTATCGCCCGTCGCGCAGGTGGTCGGCGCCCGCGCCTTTCGCGGCGATGCTGAAGAGCGGCGTCCGCTCGCCCGGTAGCAGCGTCGGCAGCAGCGCCACCTCGCGAGACGGTACGTACCACTCCTGCACCCGCTTGATATAGCCGACGACCCGCCGGCCGGGATGGCGCAGCCCGCGCAGCGGCCCGTCCACGAGCGTGAGCCACGACTCGTCCTTGCTCAGTTCCTCGGCGAGGTGCGCCTCGGCGTCGAGCATCGCGCGGTTCATCGCGTCCACGAGGTCGTCCGCGCTCTTCGCTTCCGGCACCGCACGGGCCCGGAAGTCGAGGCGTGCGCCGCCCGCCCGCAGGACACGGTCGGAGGCTCCCGTCCCGGTGTGCAAGTACTGCCGCACGACCTCGGACGCCTCGTCCAGCACACGCGCGGCGGCCGGCTCGCAGGCGACGACGCCGACGGCGTACGAGGCGAACAGGCCGAACGCGGGCAGCCCCCCGTCGAGGTCGTCGTCCAGCGCGTGCGCCTCCGCGCGCCGCACGCCGTCGACGATGCGGACGCGGAGCGAGACGGGCTTCGAGGGGGTGATGGGCGCCCAGGTTTCCCGCTCGACGCGCGTGTCGACGTCTTCGCGGTCGGCCTCGTCCGGCTCGTCGGCGGCGTCCATACGCATCGCGGTGCCGTATTCCGGCGACCACGGGAGGAGGCGGACGGGCATGCGTTCGGTCCGGTGTCCTGGGGAGACAGCCGGATTGTACGCGGGAACGGCGTACCGCACATCAGTTCGCATCCCCCGGCCTGCGAGGTCTAACATCCCCGCCGGGATGGGGGTGCGAGATGCGCATTGGACTGTCGGTGGGACTCGGCGACGACTGGCGCGAGTCCTTGAAGAAGGTCGAGATCGCCGAGGACCTCGGGGTCGAGTTCATCTCGACGGGCGAGGCGTGGGGGCCGTCCTCGATCCCCTGGCTCGCGGTGGTCGCGACGTGCACGTCGAAGGCCACGGTCGGGACGAACATCCTGAACGTGTTCTCGCGCACGCCAGCGGCGATCGCGCAGGAATTCGCGACGCTGGAGCAGCTCTCCGGCGGACGGATGGCGCTCGGCCTCGGCTCATCCGGTGAGTACGTGATCGAGCACTTCCACGGCATCCCGTTTGAGAAGCCGCTCCGCCGCCTGCGCGAGTACGTCGAGATCTTCGACATCCTGATCGCCGGCAAGCAGTTGAACTACGAGGGCGAGATCTTCAAGCTCCAGCGCGGCTTCCGGCTGGACTACGAGCGGCCGAGGACGAAGGTGCCGGTCTACATCGCCGCGATCACGCCGAAGTCGATCCGCCAGACCGGTGCGATCGCGGACGGCATCTTCCCGATCCACTGGCCCAAGGACCACTTCGAATCCCTGCGCGCCGACCTTCGCGCGGGCGCGGTCGAGGCGGGACGGCCGGCGGACCAGCCATTCACGATCGCCCCGTTCACCAAGGTTTCGGTGCTCACCGGCTCCTCCGAGGACGAGGCGCTCTGGCGCGAGGCGCGCCGCCTGATCCAGTACTACGTGAACCGCATGGGCGTCTTCTACTGGCAGATGCTCACGCGCAACGGTTTCGCCGACGAGGTCGCACGCTCCCGTGCTGCCTGGGCGGCCCATGACGCCGAGGGCTCGATCGCCGCGATCTCGGACGACATGGTGCGCGCCTGCCAGGTGATCGGCAGCCTCGACGAGGTGCGCGCGCAACTGCGGGAACGCTCGGCGCTCGGGGCCGACCTCCAGATCCTCTACACGCCGCCGGGGGACGCCGTCGCCGTCGGCCACTGGCTCGAGTCGGTCATGAAGTAGCGGCGGCCGGCGCGGCCCTCCCGCTCGCGGAGGTCCCGGCGTAGTCTCGCCGTATGAGCACCAACCCCAACGAGAGCCTGTTCGAGGAGGGCGCAGACCGCGCCGCCTACGTCCAGACGATGTTCAGCGAGATCTCTCCTCGCTACGACCTGATGAACCGCGTGATGACCGTCGGCCAGGACCAGGGGTGGCGTCGCCGTGCCGCCCGCGCGGTCGTCCGCCCCGGCGACACCGTCGTCGACGCCGGCACCGGCACGGGTGACCTCGCGCTCGCCTGCCTCAACGCGGGCGCCGGCCGCGTCATTGGCCTCGACTTCGCCGGGCCGATGCTCGCCCGCGCGGTGACGAAGGCGCATGGGCGGCCCGCCGGGTTCGCGCTCGGCGATGCCACCCGCCTCCCGCTCCTCGACGCGAGCGTCGACGTCTGGTGCTCCGCCTTCGTCGTGCGCAACATCCCCGACCTCGACGCCGCGCTGCGCGAAGCCGTGCGTGTGCTGCGGCCGGGCGGCCGCCTCGCTGTCCTCGAGATCCCGAAGATGGAGGCTGGCCCGCTGCGGCCGTTCGCGCGCGTCCACTTCAGGCAGGTCGTGCCGCGCCTCGGCCGGCTCATCTCCGGACACCGCAGCGCCTACGCCTACCTCCCCGTGTCCGTCGACCACTTCCTCACGCCGCGCGAGTTCACCACCCGCCTGCGTGCCGCCGGCTTTGAGGTGACCCAGGTGCGACGTCTGATGCTCGGCACGGTGGCGATGCACGTCGCGCAGAAGCCGCGGCGCACGCCCTGACGAGGCCTCGCGATAGCAGGGCTACGTCAGGAACGGGTCCGCGAGCGGCTCCCGTGGCACATCGTCGCCCGCGTTGACCATCTGCCTCGCCAGCGGGCCGAGGCCGGCGAAGACCTCCTGCATCTCCCGCTCCGGGACGCCCGCCGCGCGGAACGCCTCGCCCATGTGGCGCAGCCAGCGCCCCGCCGCGCGCTCGTCGATCACAAAGGGGAAATGGCGCATCCGCAGCCGAGGATGGCCGTAGCGCTCGGAATAGCGCGGTTCTCCGCCCAGCCATTGCTCCAGGAAGAGCGCCTGCTTCTCCCGGCCCTCGGTCAGGTCGTCCGGGAACAGCCGCCGCAACTCCTCGTCCGCCTCC
>SCTU01000299.1 GCA_004297315.1 Dehalococcoidia bacterium
TACGAGGTGGACGCGCGTCGGGATCGGCTCGTGGCCGTTGCGCGGCTGCTGACGCGGCTTCATGCCGATCATGCGGCCACCTCCCGCAGCAGCGTCGCCAGCCGCTGGGTGGCGTCCGGCCGCGCCAGTCCGCGCATCGCGGTCGCCATCGCATCGCGGCGGGCGGCGTCGCCTAGCAGTTCGAGCACGAGCGCGCCGAGCCGTTCGGCCTCGGCGTGAGGGAGCGTGACCGCGGCCCCGCGGTCGGCCAGGTAGTCGGCGTTGTAGTGCTGGTCGGAGAACCCGCCGGGGATGACGACGGCCGGCAACCCGGCGATCGGCAGCTCGCCGAGCGTCGACGCGCCCGCGCGCGTGACCGCGAGGTCGGACGCGGCCATCGCGTACGCCATCTCGTCCGTGTAGGCGAGCAGGTGGTAGCGGGCGCGCAGCCATTCCGGGAGCTTCTCGCGCTCGCGTGCGAGCCAGTGCTCCTCGTCGCGTCCGCAGATGTGCAGCAGTTGGGCGCGGTCGAGGAGCGCGCGCAGCGACTCCGCGATCGAGAGGTTGATCGTGTGCGCGCCCAGCGAACCGCCGGCGATCAGGACGGTCGGGGACGCGGCATCGAGGCGGAAACGCCGGATCCCCTCCTCCCGCGTCGCCTCGAGGAACTGGCGCCGCACCGGGTATCCCGTCACCACCGTCTTCGCGGAAGGCAGATGCGGCAGGGCCGCGTCCACCGCGCAGGCGACCTTCGTCGCGTAGCGCGCGAGGAACCGCACCGCCCAGCCCGGGTAGGCATCTGGCAGGAAGACCACGAGCGGTATGCCCTGCGCGCGACACGCACGCCCGATCGGCGCAGCGGCGTACCCGCCCGTCGCGAAGACGGCGTCCGGGCGGTCCTTACGCAGCAGGTCCGCGGCGACGTGGGTGCCGCGCCACAGCCGCCAGATCCCGGTCGTCAGGCGGACCGGCGATCGGCCGCGCACCTGGCTCGCCGGGACGACGCGATACGGGATCGAGGCGTCACCCGCCGCGCGGCGCTCGGGGCCGTTCAGCGTGCCGTAGTAGACGACCTCGGTGTCGCCTCCCGTCGCGCCGGCGCGCAACGCCTCGGCGACGGCGATTGCCGGGTAGGCGTGTCCGCCCGTACCGCCCCCCGCCAGCCCGAACTTCATCGCCCACCCCCGGCCGGCGACGTGGCGCGGCGAGGCGGCACGACCGGAGCGCGCGCCTCGGCCGGCTCGATGGTGTACCGGCTGATCGAAAGCAGCACGCCCGTGGCCGCGAAGATCGCGAGCAGCGCCGTGCCGCCATAGGAGACGAAGGGGAGCGGGATGCCGGTGAGCGGCATCAGCCGGGTGACGCCGCCGATGTTGATCAGGGCCTGGAAGGCGATCCACGCGAGGATGCCCGCTGCCATCAGCGAGCCGAACTGTCCGTCCGCACGCTTCACGGTCATCCAGCCCCGCGCCAGCAGGAGCATGAAGAGCCCGATCACCACGGTGGTGCCGATGAACCCCAGTTCCTCGCCGATGATCGCGAGGACGCCGTCCGTGTGCGCGCCGGGGACGTAGAAGAACTTCTGCCGCGAGACGCCGAGTCCCAGGCCATCGATGCCGCCCGAGCCGAAGGCCACGAGCAACTGCAGCGTGTGGAAGCCGGCCCCCTGCGGGTCGTTCTCCGCGTGCAGGAACGAGGTGAGACGGTCCACCCGGTACTGGTCGCCGGTCATGAGCAGGACGCCGAATGCCAGCACCGTGCTGGTCGCGAGCGTGAGCGTGTGCGTGAGGCGAGCGCCCGCGATGAAGAACAGCGTCCCGGTGATCGCGCCCACGACGATGGTCGTGCCCAGGTCGCCCTCGAGCATGATCAGCGCCGCCACGAGTCCGACCATCGCCACGAACGGAAACACGCCGAGCGAGAGGTCCTTCAGTTGGTCGCCCTTCGCGGTGAGCCACGCCGCGAGGTAGACGATCACCCCGAACTTCGCGAACTCCGAGGGCTGGAGCGGCGGGATCCCGCCAATGCGGATCCAGGAGCGGGCGCCGTTCTGCTCGAACCCGATCCCCGGGACGAGCACGAAGGCGAGCCCCGCGAGCGCCGCGAGCATGATCAGCGGGCTCAGGCGCATCAGCGCGTGGTAGGGGAGTCGCATCGTCACGGCCATGACCAGCAGCCCGACCGCCATGAAGACCGCCTGGCGCTTCACGAAGTAGTTCGGGTCGTGGAACTGCCGTTCGCCCAGCGCGTACGAGGCTGAGTAGACCGCGATGATGCCGATGACCGAGAGCAGCAGCACCGCGGTCAGCAGCAGGTAGTCCGGCGCGTGCGACGGCCGGTCGTCCCGACGGGCTGGACGGCGGGCGGCCATCAGCGGCCCTCCCCGAGCGCCCGCACGGCGACGCGAAACGCCTCGCCGCGCTCTTCGAAGTTGCGGTAGCGGTCGAACGAGGTGCCCGCCGGCGAGAACAGCACGACGTCGCCCGCGCGCACGAGCCCTGACGCGGTCGCGACGGCATCCTCCACGGTCTCCACGCGGCGCACCGGCAGGTCCGAGCCCGCGGCGCGCGCGGCCTCGCGGACCGCGTCCGCGTACAGGTCGCCGGACTCGCCGAACGCGACGACGGCGCGACAGCGGCGGACGGCCTCCGCCGCCATCTCGTCGTTCGGCAGGTACTTGTCCCGCCCTCCGAGGAGGAGCACGAGGGGCTCGGTGTAGGCGCGCAACCCCGCGAGGGTCCGCTCCGGCGTCGTCGCGATCGAATCGTTCACCCAGAGCACGCCGCCGGCCGTCGCCACCGGTTCAAGGCGGTGGAGCACGCCGGTGAAGGTGCGCGCGGTCTGAGCGCAGTCCGCGGCCGAGCAGCCGATCTGCGAGGCGACCGCAATCGCCAGCAGCAGGTTCTCCACGTTGTGCTCGCCCCGCAGCGCGACCTCGGAACGCGGCACGACCGCCTCGCGAGCGCCGCCCAGCACGCGCACCAGCACTCCGTCGTCGAGGACGGCGCCGTCCCCCGGGATCGCCTCGAAGCGCGAGGTGTGCAGGACGCGCGCGGGCGTGCTGGCAGCGAACGACCGCGTGATCTCGTTGTCGTAGTTGAGGATCGCGACGTCGTCCGTGCCCTGGTAGCGCACGATGTTCCGCTTCAACTCGATGTACTCGTCCCACGAGTAGCGGTCGAGGTGGTTCGGCGTGACGTTCGTGACGCACGCGACGTGCGGGCTGCGGTGGACGCGCTCCAGTTGCGAGTGCGACATCTCCGCGACGACTCGCGTGGTCGGCGTGATCTGCGGCAAGAGCGAGAGCAGCCCCACGCCGATATTTCCGCCCACGACGTAGTCTTGGCCCGAGGCCTCGAGCATCGCGCCGGTGAGCGAGGTCGTCGTCGTCTTGCCGGAGGAGCCGGTGATGCCGGTGACCGGCGCCGGGCAGCGTTCAAGGAATAGTTCGAGCATCGAGGACAGCGGGATGCCGCGCTCTCGCGCCGCCACGAGCGCGGGGAGCGTCGACGGCACGCCCTGCGAGACGAAGACCGCGTCAGCCTCGATCACGTCCTCCACCCGGTTGCCCCCCAGCGAGGGGGTGGCATTGCTGTCGGCGATGGCGCGGAGCGCATCCCGTAATTGGTCTGCACTCCTCATGTCAGACACCGTCACGCGCGCGCCCTCGGCCGCGAGGAAGCGCACCAGGTCGATCCCCTCGATCCCGAGGCCGATGACCGTGACACGCGCACCTCGCAGATTCTGCGGATTTGGCATATCTGTCATAGCGAGTAAGCCGTTGTTATCCACACGGTATACCACAGCGCGAGTCGGACCGGCCAGCCGAGCACGCCCGGCGGGGCCATCAGACGGACAGCGCCAGCGCGATGCCGACCATCGCCGCGGCCATCCCAAAGAGGTAGAGACGCATCACCACCTGCGGCTCGGACCAGCCGAGGAGTTCGAGGTGGTGGTGGAGGGGGGTCTTGCGGAACAGCCGCTGGCCCCCGGTGGCCTTGAAGTAGCCGATCTGGATGATGTCCGAGAGTGCCTCAGCGACGAATACGACGCCGATCACGGGCAGAAGCAGCCAGTGGCCCGTCATCAGCGCCACCACGCCCAACGCCGCGCCGAGGGGGAGCGCGCCGGTGTCGCCCATGAAGACGAGCGCGGGGTGGGCGTTGTACCAGAGGAAGCCAAGAAGCGCGCCGACCACGCTCAGGCAGAACACCGCGAGGAATTCCTGGCCCTGGGCAAAGGCGATCACGGCGTAGGCGCCGAAGGCGAACGCCGCCAGCCCGGCGAGCAACCCGTCTAGCCCGTCCGTGATCGCCACCGAGGTCGTCGTCCCGAAGACGACGAGGAAGGCGATCACCAGATAGACATAACCGAGTTGATACTGGCCGGCCCAGGGCACGTTCACGCTCTGCGCGTCCAGCAACCAGTACATCGCTCCCGCGACGGCGAGCGCGAGGATCGCGATCAGCGCGAACTTGAGCCGCCAGGAGAGCCCTCGGCGGGCGCCGCCCACAAGCGATCCGAGGTCGTCGACGACGCCGACGGCGAGCATCGCAATCACGGTGAGCAGCGGCAGCAGCATTGAGCGTCGCTCGAGGACGAGCGCACCGCCCTGCAGTTCGAAGAGGTTCGTGGCCAGCGTCGCGATCGCGACCGAGCCCCAGATGAAGACGCCGCCCATGGTGGGGGTGCCGGCCTTCACCATGTGCGTGGACGGCTGGTCGATCGAAATCGACTTTCCCACCTTCTTCTCGTGCAGCCATGCTACGGTCGGCCGTCCGAGGAACAGCGCCAGGAAGAACGCACCGGTGCCGGACAGCAGGGCTTCGGTCACGCGTGCCCTCCCGTCCGGCCGAGTGCCGACTCCAACGACGCCACGACGTATTCGAGGCCGAGCGCGTGCGAGCCCTTCACCAGGACGACGTCGCCGGGCTGGAGTTCCGCGAGCAACGCCGCCGTGGCGTCTTCCCGGGTCGCGCAGTGGTGTGTCTTTGCGCCGGCGGTCCGAGCGGACTCGCCGAGCAGCCGCGCCTCCTCGCCGATCGTGAGGACAAGTGCGGCGATGTGGCCGGCCTGCTCGCCGGCCAGACGGTGCTCGGCCGGCGAGGCCGAGCCGAGCTCGCGCATGTCTCCGAGGAGCGCGAGGTGACGTCCCGGCGTCTCCGCGAGCAGGTCGAGCGCGGCGCGCATGGAGGCCGGCTGGGCGTTGTAGGTGTCGTCGAATAATCGGATGCCGTCGCGCAACGTGATGACGCGGATGCGGGACGGCACGTCGAGCCGGGTGAGTGCCCCGCACACCTCGTCGAGGCCCATCCCGTCAGCGAGCCCGACCGCCGCTGCGGCGAGCGCGTTCGAGAGCAGGTGTGCCCCGGCCAGCGGCACGCGCACGCGGCGGGACGCCTCGGCGTGCGTGATCGTGCACTCGAACCCGTCGAGCCCGTGCGAGGCGACGTCGCTGCCCCGGACCTCGGCGTCCGCGACGGTGCCGAACCAGAGCACTCGTGCACGCGTGTACGGAGCCATCGAGCGCACGCGCTCGTCGTCGGCGTTCAGGACGGCCACACCGTCCGAGGGCAGCGCCTCCGGCAACTCGCGCTTCGCCTGCACGATCGTCTCGATCGTCCCCGCGCGTTCGAGGTGGACGGGGCCAACGTTGAGGACGACGCCGGTGCGTGGCAGCGCCCAGCGGCACAGGAGGGCGATCTCGCCCGTCGTGTACATCCCCATCTCGATCACCGCGCGCTCGGTCTCCGGCCGGAGTTCAAGCAGGCAGAGCGGGACCGATACCTCGTTGTTGTAGTTCAGCGGGTTCGCCTGCACGCGGTACCGCGACGCAAGCACTGCCGCGGCGATCCACTTCGTCGTGGTCTTGCCCACGCTGCCGGTGATGCCGGTCACCTGCACCGGCAGCGCCGCCCGCCACGCCGCGCCGAGGTCCTGCAACGCGGCGAGGGTGTCATCCACGACGAAGGAGGCGACGTCTCCCAGACCTTCGACAGGCCGCGCGAGGAGGCAGCCCGTGGCGCCTGCCTGGATGGCGGCGGCGGCGAAGTCGTGCCCGTCCGCGCGCTCGCCCGGGAGCGCGACGAAGAGGTCGCCCGGGCGTACCTCGCGCGAGTCGACCACGGCGCGGTTGAACGCGGTCGTGGCGGAGCCGGCGAGGGAGCGCAAGCGCGGGCCGATGGCCCGCGCGACGAACGGTGCGTCCAGCGCGGGCGCACTCATGGCGCGAGCACCAGGTTGTTCGGGCTCGTCGGCGCGATTGCGTAGTACTTCATGATCTCGCTGGCGACGCCGGCGAAGATCGGCGCCGCCACCTGCCCGCCGAGGTTCAGCCCGCCCGTCGGCTGGTCGATCTTGATCAGCACCGAGACCTTCGGGTTGCGGGCCGGGATGAAGCCTGCGAACGAGGCGATCGTGGAGTCTAGGTCGTAGCCGGTCGGGATCGACACCAACGTGGTGCCGGTCTTGCCCGCGACGTCGTAACCCTTCACCTGTGCGCCGTGGAACTGCACGCCGTCCACCACGTCGTGCAGCAGGCCCATCATGGTCTCGGCGGTCTTCGGTGAGACGACCTGGCGCACCTGCACCGGCTCGAAGGTGCGCACGTTGTCCTTGGTGATGATCTTGGAGATGAGGTAGGGGCGCATGAGCATGCCGTTGTTCGCGATCGAACTCACTGCGGTGAGCATCGCGAGCGGTGTCGTCGCGAGCCCCTGGCCGTATGAGTTCGTCGCGAGGTCCACGGGGTACCAGTTCGGGTCGTCCGGCGAGCGGAATGAGCCTTCAGCCTCGCCTGAGAGCCCCACGTGCGGGGCCTCGCCGAGGCCGAACGAACGCACGTATCCGTAGAACTTTTCCGGGCCGAGCTTCTGGCTGAGCCAGACCGAGCCGGTGTTCAGCGACTTCTGGAGATAGGTGCGCACGGTGGTCGTGCCGTTTGCGGAGAAGTCCCAGTTCATGATCCGGTACCCGCTGACCTCGACCGAGCCCGCGTCGAGGTAGGTGGACTCGGGCGTGACCAGTCCCGAGTCGATCGCCATCGAGGTCGTGAGGATCTTCATCACCGACCCCGGCTCGTAGAGGTCGGTGATCGGCCTGTCGCGCACCATCTCGGCGAGGTTGGGGTCGTCGAGGTTGACCCGGCCGAGGCGGACCGAGGGCCGGGACGCCATCGCCAGGACGGCGCCAGTGTGGGGTTCAAGCACGATGATCTGGCCGCTGCGCGCGTGGTATTTCGCCAGCGCGTCGTCCAGTGCACGCTCGGCGATCGCCTGGATAAAGCGGTCGATCGTGAGTTGGACCTCGCCGCCGCCCACTGCCGAGCGTTCGCTGCGGGCGCTGAACGCGATCGGGCGGCCGAGCGCATCGCGCTCGGTGGAGAGGATCCCCTCCTTGCCGCGGAGGTAATGGTCGAAGTCCGCCTCCACGCCCCAGAGCCCTTTGCCGTCACGCCCGACGTAGCCCAGCACCTGCCCGGCGATGTCGCCCTCCGGGTAGACGCGCACCTGGCTCGGCTCCAGCCGCACGCCGTACAGGTCGGCGGCGCGCAGGGCCAGTCCGCGCTCGTAGTCCATCTGTCGCTGCACAAGGAGGTCGCTGCCGCGCGCCTCAAGGCCGAGACGGAATAGGCCGTCCGGGTCCAGCCCGAAGAACTCCGCGAGCTTCCCCGCGGCATCTCGCGCGACCACCGGCTGAAGCCCCCATTGCACGCGGTCGATGTAGACGTCCCACGTGTCGATCGACGTGGCGAGCGGATAGCCGGTCGCGTCCAGCACGGCCCCGCGCGGCGCCGGGATGTTCACGGCGCCCTGCCGCGTGACCGCCGCCTCCTTGACGAACTTCTCGTGGTCGACGATCTGGACGACATAGAGTCGCGCGATCGCGGCGGTAAACATCGCGAAGACGAGGAATGCGATCACGCGGTGACGCCAGGTGAGGTGGTGCGCCCGACCAGTGCTCATGCCGGGGCCTCCTTCCCGTCGTCAGCGCGGGCAAGCCCGCATGGCCATCGCTCCGGGTGCGCCTAGCGCAGGCCGGGGAGCGCCTCGATCACGGAGTCCCACCACGAGCGTCGCGGCGCCGGGCGGGCCTCGACCTCCGGCACATAACGCCGAGGCAGCGGCACCACGTCCGGCGCCGCCGTGTCGACCGCGATGCGCAGACGGTCCTTGGCGGGCGCCATCCCGAGTCGCTCGGACGAGGTCTTGCGCAGGTATTCGAGGTTCGCGTTGGAGGCCAGTTGCGCCTCGAGCAGCCGGATCTCGGCGTCCAGGTCTGCGCGCTCGGCCTCCAGCCGGCGCACCTCGTAGCCCGTGTTCGCAACGTTCGAGGTCTGGAGCACCTGGAAGATGCCGACGCCCGCCACGGTGAGGAGCGCTAGGCCGGCGAGCATGGTGCGTGAGATGCGACGGCGGACGACGCCCCAGCCCTCGGGCAACTGCCGGATGACGCCGCCCGGACGGGTGATGCCCGTGGCCGCCCCCGTGCGCATGGGCGAGACGGGATTGGCAACGCGAGGCCGGCGGACGCCGGGGAACGTGGTCATCAGGCTGCCTCCGCCAGGCGTTCAGCCGCGCGCAGGCGGGCCGACCGCGCGCGCGGGTTCCGCGCGACCTCGTCGTCCGAGGCGGTGCGGCCGCCCCGGACGACGTCGCGCAGCGTGGCGCGGTGGTCGCACGTACAGATGGGTTGTTTCGGCGGACAGATGCAGTCGCGCGCGTGCTCGCGGATGAACTGCTTCACCATCCGGTCTTCGAGCGAATGGAACGAGATCACGGCGAGGCGCCCGCCCGGCGCGAGCAGGTCGTGCGCGGCGTCGAGGGCGCGCTCCAACTGGTCGAGTTCGCCGTTCACCGCGATGCGCAGTGCCTGGAAGGTGAGCGTCGCCGGGTGGATGCGGTCCTGCGCGCGCCGGCCCACGGCGGCCTCCACCGCGCGCGCGAGGTCGCCCGTCGTGCGCAGCGGCCGGCGCTCCACAATCGCGTGCGCGATGCGGCGGCTCCGGCGTTCCTCGCCGTATTCGAAGATGATCGCCGCAAGGTCGTGCTCGCTCGTCGTGTTCACGAGGTCGGCGGCCGTGGTCGGGCCGTCCGGGTCCATGCGCATGTCAAGCGGCTCGTCACGCCGGAAGGAGAAGCCCCGTCCCTCGGTGTCGAGTTGCAGCGAGGAGACGCCGGCGTCGATCAGGATCCCGTCGACGGGCGTGAAGCCGCGCTCTTCGCAGATGCGCGCGACCTCCGCGAACTCGCCGCGCGCGAGGACGACCGCGTCGCCGAAGGGCTCGAGGCGTTCCGTGGCGATGGCGAGGGCCTGCGGGTCGCGGTCGATCCCGAGGAGCCGGCCGCCGGGCTGCGCGGCATCGATGATGGCGCGCGCGTGGCCGCCGAGTCCCACCGTGGCATCGACATAACGGCCACCTGGGCGCACCGCGAGAGCCTCCACGACGTCGTGGAGCATCACGGGTTCGTGTCGAGGGTCGTGCTGGGGAGCACGCTCAGACGGCATCGCTACTCCTGGCCGGTCTGCACCTGGAGGTCGGCAATCCGGGCAAGTTCTTCGGCCCAGCGGTCAGGATGCCACAATTCCAGGTAATCGCCACATCCGATGATCAATATTTTTCCTGTCAACATCGCCGATTCGCGGAGCGGACGGTCGATTAAGATGCGTCCCTGCTTGTCTAGCTCAACAGGATACGCAACAGACATAAAGCCACGGCGGAGCCGGCGGGCCTCCGGAGAATCATTTCCGGTCGCCTCGGTCAGGCGGGTGGAGAATTGAGAGTCGAACCCAGCGTTGGTGTAGAGCTCCAGGCCGCCTTCCGGGCCTGGGCGGATGACACCACCGTCGACGAACGCGGTCCGATAGCGGGCGGGGATTGCTAAACGGCCGCGTTCGTCGATGGAGTGCTCGAAAGTGCCGAAGAAGTACACAACCGTGACTCCTCGTCACCTTCGGAACGGACGAGAGGCTTGGGTATTCCCCACTCCTCCCCACACCGCTGCCGAAGGTACCATCCCTCCCCACACTTGGCAACCATTTCGCCCCATCTTTCGCCCGATTTCTCCCGCGGGCCTCCAATAACTGCGCTGTACGATCCCGGATGCACCCGGAGCCCCCGATGCCGCACCGTCACCGCGCCGCCGTCCTAACCGTCAGCGACCTCGGCTCGCGAGGCCAGCGCATCGACACCGCCGGACCCGCGGTCGAGGCGCTGCTCGGCGAAGCGGGATTCGAGGTGGCGGAGCGGGCGCTTTTGCCCGACGAGCCCGACCAGATCGCCACCCTTCTCCGAAAGTGGGCTGACGAGGCCGACATCGCACTGGCCGTGACGGCGGGCGGGACCGGGCTCTCGCCGCGCGACCGCACACCTGAGGCCACCCTCGCGGTGATCGACTACCGCGTGCCCGGCATGGAGGAGGCGATGCGCGCGGCGAGCGTCGTTTCGGTGCCCACGGCAATGCTCTCGCGCGCCGTCTGCGGCGTCCGCGGGCGGACGCTGATCGTGAACCTGCCCGGGTCGGAGCGCGGGGCGCGCGAAAACCTAAGCGTGCTGCTTCCCGTGCTCGGCCACGCCTGTTCCTCGCTGCGCGGGGACGCCGAGGAGAGTGCGGACACCCACGCTCGGCTGCAGGGTTCCCAGGGCTCGCAGGGAGCGCTATGACGCCCGTCTCTGCGATCCGCTTCGACGTGCTGACGATCTTCCCGGGGATGTTCGTGGGCCCGCTCGACCAGTCGATCCTCGCGCGCGCACAGGCGGCCGCGCTCGTGTCCGTGCACCTGCACGACCTGCGGGAGTGGACGCACGATCGCCATCGGACGGTGGACGACGCGCCGTTCGGCGGCGGGCCGGGGATGGTGATGAAGCCGGAGCCGCTGTTCGAGGCGATCGAGGCGGTCCAGCCGCTCGCGGAACCGCCGGCGACCGTGGTCTTCATGTCGCCGCAGGGCCGCCGGCTCGACCGCGCG
>SCTU01000300.1 GCA_004297315.1 Dehalococcoidia bacterium
GGCCATTCCGCGTCGAGCGTCTCCGGCCAGCCCGCCGCTGGTGTCCGGCCCCCCCGCCCGCGGGCACCGGCGGCAAGTAGCGCCGTCCCGGCGGCCAGCGCGATGCCCCCCGCAGCGCCGATGAGCGGCGCGCCCGCTCCGGCGGCCATGAACGCGGCGAACCCGGCCGCCACGAGCAGCGCGGCCGTGCGCGTCCCTCCCATCCGGGCAGGCATCAGGCGCGCGAGGGCGTGCGTGCGCGTGCGTGCGATGCGTGGCCTCCACTCTCGCGCGGCGTGCGGCGGTCGGGACCAACCGAGGTCCTCCATCCACTATCGGCATCTCTGCGCCGCCGGTTCAGCGAGTGGGTCGCCTCCAGGGGCGCAGCGGATACGATCCGCGTTTCGGGCGCGCGCGGATACGCTGATTCGCCCCGCAGGAGGACATCGCCATGGCGCAGGCTGAGGGGACGTTCCGCATCCGCTCCCTCGGCCTCTCCGTCTACCTCCCGACCGTCCTGTTCGCGGTCGGGCAGGGGGCCGCGATCCCCGTCATCCCGCTGTTCGCACGCGACCTCGGCGCGTCCGTGGCCCTCGCCGCCACGATCGTGAGCCTGCGCGGCTGGGGCACGATGGTGTTCGACCTACCGGCAGGGGCGCTCATCGCCCGGTTCGGCGAGCGGCGCTCGATGATGATCGGCACACTCGCGCTGACTATCACCCCGTTCGTCACGCTGGTGAGCCGCTCGCCGCTGGTCTTCGGGGCGCTCGTCTTCATGATGGGCTGTTCGTTCTCGATCTGGCAGCTCGCCCGCCTCTCCTACGTGACCGAACGCGCGCCGCTGGAACTGCGCGGTCGCGCACTCTCCCTTCTCGGCGGGACGAACCGCGTGGGGAACCTGATCGGGCCGCTGGTGGGTGGCGTAGTGGCGGAGGCCTATGGCCTGCAGACGGCGTTCTGGATCCAGGCGCTGCTCGCGGCGGCGGCTTCGGGCGTGATGTATGCGCTCGTCCGCTCCGACGACACCCCGGGGGGCGACGTCGCCCACGCCGGCATCTACGGCCGGTTCGCCGCAGTCGTCGTCGGGCACCGCCACACCTTCCTGACGGCCGGCCTCGCCACCGTCGCCATTCAGGTACTCAGGCGCTCGCGCGAGGCCGCGATCCCGCTCTGGGGCGACGCAATCGGCCTCTCCCCCAGCCAGATCGGATTCATCCTCAGCGGTTCCATCCTGATCGAGGTGATCCTGTTCTACCCGGCGGGGATCGTGATGGACCGCTGGGGACGGAAGTGGACTGGGGTGCCCTGTCTCGTCTTCATGGCGCTGGGCCTGATGCTTTTCCCGCTCACGCACTCGATGACCGGGCTCATGCTTGCGGGCATGGTCACCGGCCTCGGCAACGGCTTCGGCGCTGGGATCGCGATGACGCTGGGCGCGGACTTCTCGCCCCCCGTGGGCCGGAACGAGTTTCTCGGCGTGTGGCGGCTGGTCGGCGACGTCGGCACGGCGGCCGGGCCGATGCTGATCGGCGGGCTGACCGGCGTGCTGGGCCTGGGCGCTGCGATCGCGGCGTCTGGCGGCGTCGGCGTGCTCGGCGCCGTGGTGCTCGTCTTCTTCGTCGCGGAGCCGCTGCACCGCCGCCGCGCGATGCCGGAGCCGCGCCCGGGCTAACCCTCGGAGACGAGGCCAAACCGGCCAAGGCCAGGGCGCGCGACCTCGGGGTCACCGACCGCGACGATCGTCAGGCGTTCCGGTCGCAGGTAATCGCGCGCCACGCGCCAGACCTCGGCCGGGGTCACGCTCCGCACCCGCGCCTCGTACGCCGCTGTGTAACCGTCGTCCAGGCCGTGCAGCGCGAGGAATTCGAGGTGGTCGAGCAGGCCGCTCAGGGTTGCCCCGCGGATCGCGAACACGCCTGCGACATAACTCGAAACGCTCGCGACCTCCTCGGCGGGCGGCGCGGAAGCACGCAGCCGATCGACCTCGCCGAGGATCTCGCCGAGCGCGTCTGCCGTCACGGCCGTGGTGACGTCGGCTGACTCCACCCAGTACGCGTCGCGCGGGCGGGTCGAGATCTGGCTGCTGGGTGAGTAGGTGTACCCCTTCCGCTCGCGGATGTTCTGCGTGATCCGGGAGTTGAACGATCCACCGAGGAGCGCATTCGCCACTTCGAGCGCGATGTAGTCGCCGTGGCCGGGCGGAGGCACCGGGAGGCCGACGCGTAGCGTCGTCTGCTCCGAGCCGGGACGCGACACGAACCGCACCGTCCTCCGCTGGTTCACCTGCGCGGGTTGTACCGGGATCGCCTCCGGCGTGGCCCAGCCGTCTGAGGCTCGCGCCGCGGCGTCGAGGACGGCGCCGGCGTCGAACTTGCCGGCGGCCATCAGCGTCGCCCGTCCCGCGCCGGAGTGACGTTCCCAGAAGGCGCGCGCGTCCTGCGCGGTCAGCCCAGCGAGCGCTTCCGCGTCCGGAAGGACGGTGGCGTAGGGATGGCGGCCGTATAGCGCGGCCCGGAACGTGGCATGAGCGCGCCACTGCGGCTCCTGTAACGCGATCTGCGCTGAGCGCTGCTGGTCCGCCACCAGGCGGGCAGTCTCCGCTTCGGGGATGCGGGGCGCGCGGGCGAGCCCGATCAGCAGCGCTGCCGCATCGGCGGCGTACTCGGCGAGCACCTGCGCCCGCAGCACGGTCGTATGCTCGTCACCGTCGATGTCGAGGTGGCCGCCCATCGCCGCCAAGGCGTCCGCGAATGCCGCCCGGTCGTGGGTTGCACTCCCTTCGCGCAGGAAGTCGTGCAGTAGCCGGTCGAGCCAGGTTTGGCCGGCTGCGAGGTGGGCCGATCCGGCCTCGACGACGAGACGCAGCGCAACCACCGGCACGCTTCCGCTCTGCACGAGCGCCGTCCGCATGCCGGACGCGAGCACCTCGCGGCGGCGCGGGGCCAGCGCGGTCGGTCGCAGCGCGCCGGGTACGGGCCGCGGCGGGAAGGATGGCGCGGCGCTCACGAGGCGGCCTCCGCAGCCTCTGCAGATGTGGCGCCAGCCTGGAGTTCGAGCACCACGCGGTTCTCTCGCCTCAGGTAATCCTGCGCGACCTGCGCGATCAGGTCCGGCGTCACCGCGGCAAACCGCGCGTCGAGCTCGTTCACGCGGCCGGCATCCCCCTCGAAGAACTCGAACGACGCAAGGAGGTCGGCGAGGCCAAAGCCGGGGATGTATTGGTCCGAGATCGTCTCGAAGAGCGAGGAGCGTGCCTTTGTCCGTGCACGGGCGAGGGCCCCCGCGTCCAGGCCGTGCTCGCGGACGCCCTCGATCACCTGGTCGAACGCCTCGAGGATCGCGTCTGGTGCGATGTCGCTGTCGTGGACGAGGGTGGTGCACCAGAGCAACGGCGTCTGTGCGTTGTGCATATGTCCGAGGAAGTTGATCCCGGCCTCCACCTCCGAGGTGTAACCGCGTTTCGAGACGAGTTCGGCGTGGAGCAGCGCGTCGTCGCCCTCCGCAAGCGCCTGGTGGAGCAGGCCGAGCGCGTAGTACTCGGGCGTCGCACGCGGCGGCGTGTGGTACGCGATCGCGAGCGCCGGCTTGGGCGCGAGGGGGTCGACGCGAGCGAACCGTCGCTCCTCCTCCTGCGGCGGCTCCTCGAGGTCGGCCCGCGCAGGGGGCGAGGCGGCCGGGATTCCCTCGAAGTACCGCTGCGCGAGGGCAAAGGTCTCAGTTGGGTCGGCGTCGCCGACCACGACGAGGACGGCGTTCGCCGGCGAATAGTAGGCGTCGAAGAAAGCGCGGGCGTC
>SCTU01000301.1 GCA_004297315.1 Dehalococcoidia bacterium
GCGGTGGAGACGTCGCTCGATCAGCGCCAGGTCGGAGAACGTGAGCTCGAGGTCGAGCGCCTCGATGTCGCCGTGGGGGTCGATCGCGCCGCCGTCCGGATGCGGCACCGATTCGTCCTCGAACGCCCGTACGACATGGACGAGGGCGTCCGCCTTGGCAATCTGCGCGAGGAACTGGGCGCCCGGCGCGTCCTTCCCGAACGAGCCCGCGGGGAAGTCCACCCAGCGGATCTCGGCGTGGGTCAGCTTCTTCGGCTTGAACACCTCGGCCAGCGCGTCGAGCCGCGGGTCGGGCACCTTCACGACGCCGACATTCGGCTCCGTGCCCGCCGAGTACGCCCCCACCTGCGCCGTCCCGCGCGTCACCGCGTTGAACAGCGAGGTCTTCCCGCTCCGCGACTTCCCGATGATGCCGAGTTCCATGCGCTACCCCTCGACGGCCAGTCTGTCGCCCGCCCGTCGAGGCGGCAAGCAGGGCAGGCTACCGGCGCCTCACCCGCTCGTCGCGTTCCTGATCGGTCTGTCCGAGCGCAGCCCGCCTCGTCGCGCTCGCGGGCGCCTTCGCGCCAGCGTAGAAACCAGTCTGTCCCCGCGGCCACCGCCACTCCTGCCAGCGCCTGGACCGCGAGCGGTACCAGGCCATCAACAAACCGCGCAGCCGCAAGCCCGAGCAGCAGCGACCACGCCGCGGTGCGCGCGGTTCGCTTCGCCATCAATCCACCTCATGCCCTGCATCACCACGCGAGAACTCGCATCGAGGCTCGAGGATGCAGGCGCCGCATTGCGGCCTGGTGCGCAGGCAGATCTGCTGCCCATGTCTCACGATCAGCGCGTGCCACTGGTTCAGCGTCCACACGTCGTCGCCCAACCTTTCGAGGAAGTACATGCGATACGTGTCGTAATCGCGCTTCCCCGGCGGGCGTCCAAGGCGTTCGAACAGCCGGTAGGCGTACGCGTCCACGACGAACGTCGGCTTGCGAGCGGCATAGAGGATGATGGAGTCCGCCGTCTCCGGGCCGACGCCCCACAGCGCGAGCAGCCGCGCGCGGACATCGTCTGCGTCGCCCCCCAGCAGTTCGTCGATGCCCCCCGCATCGAGGACGGAGTCGCAGAACACGCGCACTTTCCGCGCCTTCGTGTTGAAGTACCCGCTGGGACGCAGCAGGTCGCCGAGCACCGGCTCCGGCAGGTCGAGGATCGCCTCAGGTGTCG
Organism: Dehalococcoidia bacterium; assembly: GCA_004297315.1. Taxonomy (GTDB): domain Bacteria; phylum Chloroflexota; class Dehalococcoidia; order UBA2979; family UBA2979; genus SURF-43. Next base: position 1,213 of record SCTU01000301.1, read on the forward strand.
TCGCGCTCGCGCCTTGGAGGTTCGCGAGGGCTGCCGCCGCGCCACGCCACGCCGTGTTCTGCGTCAGGATCGCGCCGAGGCAGATCTCGAAGCGTTGTTCCGGGCCATCTTCGGCCGCCGTCGGCCACCACTGCTGCGGCCCGTACGCCTCGATCAGCGCGCGGTAGATCGCGTTGAGGTCGCGCTTCGTGTACGGACGGCGGGCAGGGCCCGGCTCCCGCATGTCATCGAGGCCTGTGCGGCCGGCCTGCAGGCCGCGAGCCGGGCTTGCGCGCCGCCCACCGCGCGACGTCGCCACTATCCGCGCGCCCACTTTGGGATCGAGGCCTTCGGGACGGCGTCGTACGCGGCGATGTACGGCTTCACGTCGAGCACCGGCGTCCCGTCGATGAGGTCGAGGCCTTCGACCTCGATGCTCGCGCCCTCGACTTTGAGCAGCCGGCAGACGGTCACGCTCAGCGGGTTCGGGCGTGCCCCGCGTAGCGCGAGCGCGCCCTGGAGCGGGTAGCGCTGGTCGCCGGATGGGTAGGCCTGACGGCGTTCGCGCAGCGCCTCGGGTAGTTCGTGCAGCCAGCCGACCACGATCACATGCGAGTAATCCGCGAGCCCGAGCAGCGCATCTACGAGGCCCTCGTCGAGTACGATCCGCGAGCGCACGCGCGACCAGTCGAGGCGCGCCGCATCGGTCTCTCCGTTGCGCACGACGCCAATCGGCTGGAGCGTGATCGGGGCGGAATTGCTGGGCATCACCGGCATTCTAGCGATGCCCGATCGGGGCTGATCGGAGATTCAGGAACGCCCTGATCGTGCTATACTTCACGAGTGTTGCGACCGCCCCTCCGGGGGCGCAGCGGCACTTCGTCGGGGGGCTACAGCGCGGCAAGACAGCCGCGGTCCAAGACTCAGATCATCCGCCCGTACCGGCTGCAACGAACCAATCGATGTCTCCCGCGCCTCTCGTAGGCGACCGGTGTGATCGAGGCAGAATGACCACGACCGCCCCCCGCGCCGCCAAGGAACCGTCCTACAACGCCGAGAACATCCAGGTGCTTGAGGGCCTGGAGGCGGTGCGACGCCGGCCCGGCATGTACATCGGCTCCACGGACCAGCGAGGCCTACACCACCTCATCTTCGAGATCGTCGACAACTCCGTCGACGAGGCGATGGCCGGCTACTGCGACCGCATCGACATCGTGATCGAGGCGGACGGCCACGTCTGGGTGCAGGACAACGGCCGAGGCATCCCCGTCGACAAGCACCCGAAGACCGGCCTCTCCGCCGTCGAGACGGTCATGACCGTGCTCCACGCCGGCGGCAAGTTCGGCGGCGGCGGATACAAAGTCTCCGGCGGCCTCCACGGCGTTGGCGCGTCCGTCGTCAATGCGCTCTCTTCCGAGGTGACCGTGCGCGTGAAGCGCGACGGCGCCGTCTACACGCAGGACTACGTCCGAGGCGTCCCGCAGGGCGCGATGCGCAAGGAGAAGGGCGAGAGGGACCAGGGCACCGGCACCTTCACCCGCTTCCTCCCCGATGCCCAGGTGTTCGAGACGCTCGACTACGATTTCGATATCCTCGCCCAGCGCTTCCGCGAGATGGCCTACCTGACCAAGGGACTCTTCCTCCACTTCCGCGACGAGCGAGGACTAGGCGACGAGCGCTCCTACTACTTCGACAGCGGAATCGAGGCGTTCGTGCGCCAGATGAGCCGCAGCCGCGGCCCGTTGCACGACCCGATCGTGGTCTTCAACGAGACCGCCGACGCCCAGGTCGAAGTAGCGCTCCAGTACAACAGCTCGTTCGGCGAGGTGCTGTACTCGTTCGCCAACGCGATCAAGACCATCGACGGCGGCTCCCACGTCACGGGCTTCCGCACGGCGCTCACCCGCGTGCTGAACGACTACGCGCGCAAGTCGAAGATCCTCAAGGACAGCGACCCCAACCTCACCGGCGACGACGTGCGTGAAGGCCTCGTCTGCGTCATCTCCGTGAAGTTGAGCGAGCCGCAGTTCGAGGGCCAGACCAAGACCCGCCTCGGCAACCCCGAGATCAAGGGCCTCGTCGAGTCCGCCGTGGGTACTCGCCTGCAGCAGGAACTCGAGGAGAACCCCGGGATCGCGCGCCGCATCCTGGAGAAGTGCCTCACCGCCGCCCGCGCGCGCGAGGCCGCCCGCAAAGCACGCGACCTCGTCCAGCGCAAGGGCGTCCTCGAGGGCTCGAACCTCCCCGGGAAACTCGCCGACTGCTCCGAGAGCGACCCGGGCAAGTGCGAGCTCTACATCGTCGAGGGCGACTCGGCCGGCGGCTCCGCGAAGGGTGGCCGTGACCGCCGCACGCAGGCGATCCTGCCGCTGCGCGGCAAGATCCTCAACGTCGAGAAGGCACGCCTCGACAAGATGCTCGAGAACGAGCAGATCCGGAACATCATCACGGCCCTCGGCACCGGCTTCGGCGAGGAGTTCAACGCCGCCAAACTGCGCTACCACAAGGTCGTGATCATGACGGACGCAGACGTGGACGGCGCGCACATCCGCACGCTGCTGCTCACGTTCTTCTACCGCTTCATGCCGCAGATCATCGAGGATGGCTACCTCTACATCGCGCAGCCGCCGCTCTACTCCGTCACGCGCGGCCGCTCGGTCACGTGGCTCTTCGACGACGCCGCGAAGGACGCCTACTTCAAGGACCACACCGACCGCGGCATCTCCCTTCAGCGCTACAAGGGCCTCGGCGAGATGAACGCCGAGCAACTGTGGGAAACCACGATGAACCCGGCGAACCGCCTGCTCCTCCGCGTCGAGGTGCAGGACGCCGCGGCCGCGGACGAGCTCTTCATCATGCTCATGGGCGATGACGTTGCCCCGCGCAAGAAGTTCATCACCACCCACGCCCTCGAAGCCACCCTCGACGTCTAGCCCGGCGCTTGGCGTGTTGAATCAGCGTCTTACCTCTGCTCGGGCTTCAGGCTCCCCCTCCCCGGAGGGACAACAACCTGATCCACTCAGCAGTTCTCACCTGCACGCCTCGGGAAGTAGCGTCCCGATCACGATCTTGTCGTAGCACTCGCCGCGCTTATCTCCGGGGATGCTCGTTTCGTACGCGACTCCGCCGAAGATGATCGTCACGTAGAGGCCGACCTTACCGCCTCCGCCGCCGACGGTGACTGCCTGAGCCGGAGTACCAAACTGCGGCTGGGCGATGACGCCCCCGACACGTACTGAGCGCGCGCCACGACCGTGAAGTTCGCCAACGGTTTCGGCGAGTCCTGCTGCTTGCGATCGCACGCGGAGACTGCGAGTCCCACAGTCACCAATAGGCTGGCAAGCAGGTAGCGACGCATGGCGGGCCTCCGGGTGCAGGCCGCACTCTAGCCCGCTGGGGGAGGCCGAGGTGGTACGAGCCGCGGAGTTGATCCGCAGTGCGCATTCCCCGACGCTGATCCTGCCTCTCGCTCCCCCTCGCCCCTTGAGGGGCGAGGGGGCTGGGGGGAGCGGGGTGGTGCCAATTCTGTAACCCCCTTCCCCGAGGGAAGGGGCAGGGGATGGGCCGCCCTCGGCGTAGCCGAGGCGGTACGAGCCGTGGAGCGCGCGATGTCCCTCGCCACGATCCCGCCCGGCGTCCCCCATCGCTTCTTCGTCGAGTTCGACACCAACGAGGTCTGTCCATTCCCCTTCACCGACGACCCCGTCGTCATCCTGTTCTTCGCCTCATGGGCCTACTCCGCCGAGTTCGGCGGCCAGCACGAGCTCGGCGAGGCCGCGATGCACCTCAAGCGCCGCCTCAACGTCGACCTGAAGCCAATCCTCAAGTACGCCGACCGCGACTTCGAGTCCGAACTCGACCGACGTGAATTCGAACGCTCCTGGCAGCCCGCGATCGCCCTCGCCGCCTGCGCCCGCGAGATCGCCGCGCACATCGAGGCCCCCGACGAGACGCTCGCGCCGCTGATCGCCGGCTACGAGCACCTCGCACCACGCCTGCGCGAACTCGCCGCGATGTGCGACTGGGCCGCCGCCCGCAACGCCCGCGTCCGCATGACCTTCGACCTCCGCGAGCCCGACGAGCGCCGCCGCACCCCTCGGACCGTGGAGCCGCGCTAAGGCGTCACTACGGCAGCGCCGGCAACACGACCGGCAGCGCACTGCCACGGAAGGTCATCTCTTCCGCGGGCGTCAGTGAGCAGCCGAAGCGGAGCGCGACGAGCTTCCCGCCCTCGATCACGGCGACCTTCGCCTGGCCTGCCCGCCCGGGGCCGGCCGTCGGCTGCTTCGTCTGGTAGATCGCCCAGTACTCACCGACCGGCCAGTACGGCTCACTCCGTGGGATCGAGGGCCCGCGCACGACGGCGTAGACACCGCGGGTCAGATCCACGCCGTCCAGCCACTGCGCGAGCATTGCCCGCAGGTCTGGCTCGCGAGTCCACTCGCCCTCGCAAGTCGGGGTCGGAAACGCCTTCACCTGCGAGCCGATGGGGAAGCCCGCGCCACAGCGGACCGGCCCGCCGGCACCCTGGGTGCGAGAGTCGATGCAGGCCATCTCCTGCAGCGCGATCCGCGCCAGCAGGGCATCCACGTTCCGGGCGGCGATCGCCCCAAGGATCGCGTCCATGTCGGCGATGCCGGTCTGGCGCGCGCCACCGGCGACACCAGTCGGTGTTGGTGTCGGCGTCTGGGGCGCCGCAGTCGGCTGGGAGGTGGGTGTCGCTGTCGCCGTCGCTGTTGCCGCCGGCTTGTCCTGCGAGTCGCAGTCTGTCAGCAGCGCTGCAACGATGATTCCAACGAGCACAGTCATCCGCATCACGAGGGACTCCTGCCTACACTTCCCCGATAACGAACGTCGCGCCGTCGCGGTTCCCTCCGCCCGGCTCCCGTGACACCATCGAGGCGTGACGGCACATCACCATTCTGACGCAGGCGAGCAGGCGCAGCGAGCAGCCGAGTACGAGCGCTGGCTCGGCTCGTCCTCGCTGTCGGCAGTCGGCATCCGCTGGTGGATGGGCCCGATCGGCCAGTGGTTCGCGAACGCGCCGCTCTACCGGCTGAAGGCGAACCTGAAGCTCGACCGCACCGTCCGGCTGCTCGACATCGGCGTCGGGCGCGGCACCGTGATGCGCATGCTCGACGACACCCTCGAATGCGACCGCGCGCCGGTCGGCCTCGACGTCTCGCGCACCGTCCTGCGGCTCGCCGCGCAGGACGAGGAGAACCCCGAGCGCGGCGCCGGACTGGTGCAGGGCAGCGCGACCGCGCTTCCGTTCGCGGACGGCTCCTTCAACCTCGTCCTCTGCGGACACCTCGTGAAGCACCTGGACGACGATGACGCGCGCGCGTTCTTCATCGAGGTACGCCGCGTGCTCGAGCCCGGCGGCCTCGCGCTGATCTGGGAGTTTGGGCCGACGGGCAACCGCGCCCTCGACGCCTGGAACGCGCGCGCCCTCTCGAGCGGCGTCCGCCGGCCGCGGCTGCGCTCGACGAAGACGCTGCGGCGGCTGGCCGAGGAGTCCGGCTTCACTTTCACACGCGACGCCGAACTGCGACCGTTCCTGCTGCCGCCGATCCCGCGCGCCTCGATCCTGATCGGGCGCCCGCCCGACGAGCGCTAGTCCGCCGGGGCGTCGCCCGCCTCCGGGCCGTACAACCCCAGCCGTCTCACTACGTCGAGGACGCGCGAGGGCACGATGCCCTCGACCGGCTCGCCGCTCCTCAGTCGCGAGCGCACTTCCGTCGACGAGAGATTCACCTCGGGCATCTCGACGCGGTCGAGCCGCGTGCCGATCCCGGGCACCAGCGCACGCAGCGCCTCAGAGGCCTCGAGCAGCGCCCCCGGCCGCGCCGCGACGCCGAGGCGGGCCGCCGCGACGATCCGCGCCGGGTCGCGCCAGTGCTCAAGGTCGCCCAGGGCGTCCGCGCCGAGGATGACCCACCACATTCCGCCGCGGACCGTGGCAAGCGCTTCGATCGTGTCGGCGGTAAACGACGGCCCTTGGCGGTCGATCTCGATCGTGCTGACTTCGGCCCACGGCACGCCCTCGACGAGCGCGCGTGTCATCTCCAGCCGGGCGGCCGCCCGCGTCACCGCGCGGTCGGCCTTCCGCCAGGGGTCGCCCGCCGGCACGAAGACGACGCGGTCCAATTGGAGCGATTCGCGGGCGGCCTCGGCGAGCGCACGATGCGCCGCGTGCGGCGGGTCGAATGTGCCGCCCAGCAGCCCGAAGCGTCCGCCGTCCCTCGATGTCACCGGTCGCTCCGTCCGTGACTACTCCCAGCGTACCGGCACGCCACCCACACGGATCGTGTCGCCGGGCGCAACTCCGTGGCGTTTCAGGACTCGCTCGACGCCCATCCTGCGCAGTCGCGCGAGCAATTCCAGCCTCGGCTCCAGCTGGTCGACGTTGAGTGTCTGCGCCAGCCAGTTCGGCGTCGGCCCATCCACCTCGACGACGCCGTCGCGGGCGGTCTGGACCTCGAAGCGGTTGCGTCGCGCTGGCTCGGGCGTCAGGACGGGCACGTGTGCCGCGACGGCCCGCCGGTCTTCCTCCTGCACCCGCCGCAGCAGTTCGAGCGTCGCCTGCGCCAGCTCTCGCGTCCCCATCTGTGCTGCCGCCGAGATGGCGAACCACCGCACACCGAGCGCTTCGATCCCGTCCCGCAGCAACTCGACCTGCGCCTCGCCGTCCGGCGTGTCGATCTTGTTCAGCGCGAGGATCTGCGGCTTCTCCGCCAGACCGTGCCCAAACTCCGCCAGTTCGTGGTTGATCAGCGCGAAGTCCTCGAGCGGCGCGTCCCGCGTCATGTCGAGCAGATGCACGAGCACGCGCGTCCGCTCGATGTGCCGCAGGAACTCGTGGCCGAGGCCGGCGCCCTGGCTGGCGCCCTCGATCAGCCCAGGCATGTCCGCCGCCACGAACGAGTCGTACCCGAGGTTCACGACGCCGAGTTCCGGCTGGAGCGTCGTGAATGGGTAGGCCCCGATCTTGGGGTGGGCGTGGCTCCAGGCCGTCAGCAGTGTCGACTTACCCGCGTTCGGCAGGCCCACGAGTCCGACATCCGCCAGCAGCTTCAACTCGAGCCTGAGGCGCCGCCGTTGCGGCTCTGCGCCGCGCTGGGCAAACATCGGCGCCTGCCGGGTCGGCGAGGTGAAGCGCAGGTTCCCCCAGCCGCCTCGGCCACCTCGCGCTACGACGACCGACGCCCCGTCTACGGTGAGGTCAGCCAGGGGCTCGTCCGGTTTCGCCTCGTCCCAAACCACGGTGCCAACCGGGACGGTCAACACGAGGTCGTCCGCGGAAGCCCCGCGCTTCTGGTTGCCGCTTCCCTTGCCCCCTGGGCCTGCCTCGCGCAGCCGGCCGTCCCGGAATGCCTCCAGGGTGCTCAGGCGCGTGCTGGCGAGCAGCACAACGTCTCCACCACGGCCTCCGTCGCCGCCGTCCGGCCCGCCGCGGGGCACGAACTTCTCGCGGCGGAACGAGACGGCGCCATCACCACCTCGCCCACCGGCAACTTCAAAGGCGGCGGCGTCGATCATGCACACAAACTTTCGGTCGAAGAATGAGTTCTCCCAAACAGAGTCGAGGCTGGGTGTTCAGGGCGCCACTCTCTGATCGTCATCGTCGTAGTGGGGATTCCGTGGGTGCCGGATTCCACTCGAATCTGGTGGGCCTGTGTCTGGTGCACTCGCCTGGGGAGGACTCTTCGTGGGTAAGCGACCCGAGATCGCTCCCGGCCCCGATCGCGAGAGCTAGGCGTCGGACGAGTTATGCCAGCGCCCCGTATCTGTCGACAGGAAACGGGGGCTTTTCCCCAAAAGCACCAGATGATCAGATCACGCGCGCAGCGGATACGCGAGTCGATCCACGGGCAGTCCCGCGGGGGATAACGCCTCGATTTGTGGGTAAAGACGAGCCTGCGCGGGCGGTCAGGCGACGCGGCGGGACTGCTCGATCATCTCGCGGAGCGAGGCCATGTCTCGTTTCGTCTCGGGGTCGACGGAGAGCGACTTCTCCATCTTTCGCCAGCCGTGATGGACGGTGGAGTGGTCGCGGCCGCCGAGGGCCTGGCCAATCTCGACGAGCGAGCGGTGGGCCAGCTCGCGCATCAGGTACATCGCGATCTGGCGCGGGTAGGCGACGCGCTTCTCCCGGCTTTCGGAGAGCAGCCCCGTGCGGTCGATGTCGAAGTACCGGCAGACGACGTCGATGATCAGTTCGGGGCTCGGGGGAAGCCGCGGCTCGTTCGGCTCCAGGCTCGCCAGTGCGGAGTGGACCAACTCGGGCGAGAGCGGCTCGCCGGTCAGTCGCGAGTAGGCGACGACGCGGGTGAGGGAGCCCTCGAGCTCCCGGATGTTGTTCTTGTACCGCGCAGCGATGACCTGGAGCACGTCGTCGCGGACGCGGATCCCCTGTTCGTGGGCTTTGTGTCGCAGGATCGCGATGCGCGTCTCCATGTCCGGCGCCTGCAGGTCCGCGATCATCCCCCACTCGAAGCGCGTGCGAAGCCGCTCCTCGAGGCCGGAGATGTGCGCCGGGCTCTTGTCCGAGGTGATGATGATTTGCCGACCGGCCTCGTACAGCTCGTTGAACGTGTAGAAGAACTCGTCCTGCGTCTGCTCCTTGCCGGCGATGAACTGGATGTCGTCGACCAGCAACGCGTCCGCGGAGCGGTAGCGCGCACGGAAGTCGTCCATCGCGCGCTTCTGGATCGCCGTGATCAACTGGTTCGTGAACGCCTCGGCGCTGACGTACATCACCTGGGCGCCGCGCTCGATGAAGACGTGGCCGGCGGCGTGGAGCAGGTGCGTTTTGCCCAGGCCAGCCGCCCCGTAGATGAACAGCGGGTTGTAGAGGTGTCCGGGGTCGCGGGCGACGCCCTCGGCGGCCGCGAACGCCAGGCGGTTGCTCGGGCCGACGACGTAGTTGTCGAACGTGTAGCGCTCGCGCAGCCGTGGACGTGGGGTCGCCTGGCGAACCTCGGCAGGGACCGCGGTCTGCAGCGCGTTCACCGCTTCGTCCTGCATGCGCAGGGGCTCGAACTCGATCGCGACAGGGTGGCCCGTGAGTTCGACCAGCGTCCGCAGGATCGTGGGGCGCAGCCGCTTGTGCAGCCACTCCGTGACGAACTCCGAGCGCGTGCCGATGGTCAGCGTCTCACCGTCGAAACGAGTGCCGACCGTGCCCTCGAGCCAGGTGTCGTAGTTGGCGCGGGAGACGTCAGCGGAAAGCACCTTGAGCGCGGACTGCCAGACGGTGGCGGGATCGTCGTGCACGAAGACCGCCCCCTCAACAGCTGTCCGGCCGCAACCCGCCCGCCGCGTAGACACGCGAAGCCAGGAGACGCCAGACGATACACGCGACCACGATGGATGCGTCCGCCGAGCGATCAAGGCTGGTGAACTACCGTCAGGAAAAAATCGGGATGAGACCCGGATGCCTCGTCCAACACTGGCCGCATCCGGGTCCACTTGCCGCACAAGCGAAGCCCGTTCGACCGCGAGGGAACGTAGCACTCTCACTCCTCCGCGATCAAGACGATTACGTGAAGTCGCGGCACTTTTCGTGCAGGTGAAGGCCGCGTCCGCGATCGGTGCATCGCTTGCACCCCGCGTATACTGCGCGACCTGAGGTCCCGTGAACACCGACCGCGCACTCGCGGCGGCGTATCGCGTGCGGGAGGAACCATGGCCGAACACGAAATGCCCGATGCAGGCGGGCTGCTTCTTGCGATCGACATCGGCAACACCAGCATCGCAGTTGGCGTGTTTGACGGCGAGGAGATCGCGGCCACGTTCCGCGTCGCGACCGACCGCGAGAATTTTCCTGACGAATACGCGGTGCTCTTCGTCAACCTGTTGCGCTCGCGCGGGATCGAGCCGGAAGAGGTCAACGCGGCGATCATGTCGAGCACGGTCCCGCCGCTGATCTCGACGTTCCAGCAGGTGTGCCGCGACCAGTTCGGCGTTGAGCCGATCGTCGTCGGCCCCGGCGTGCGCACCGGCATCCGCGTGCTCTACGACAATCCGCGCGAGGTCGGCCCCGACCGCATCCTGCACGCGGTGGCGGCGCTCGACCGCTACGACCCGCCGCTCGTCATCGTCGACCTGGGGACGGCTGCCGTGTTCGACGCGGTGTCGAGAAACGGCGACTACCTGGGCGGCGCCATCGCCCCCGGCATCGGGCTTGCCTCGGAGTCGCTCTTCAGCCGCGCGGCGATGTTGCACCGTGTGAAGATCGAGCGTCCGGACGGGCCGGTCGGCCGCAACACGATCCATTCGATGCAGAGCGGCATCTTCTTTGGCTACGTCGAGCTCGTGCGCGGCATGGTCCGCCGATTCAAGGAGGAGATCGGGGAGGAGGCGATCGTGATCGGCACGGGCGGTTACGCCCACATGATCGCCGAGGAGGCTGCCTGCTTCGACGCGATCGAACCCGACCTCAACCTGACGGGCCTTCGCCTGGTCTACGAGGCGAACCGTGACCGCTGAACCCTCCGCATTGCCCGGACGGCCGGGTGACCCGCTTCGCGGCCGCCACATCGTCCTCGGCGTCACCGGCTCGATCGCCTGCTACAAGGCGATCGAGGTCACCAGCCGCCTCGTCCAGGCGGGCGCGATCGTCGATGTGGCGCTGACCGCGCACGCCGCACAGTTCGTCCAGCCGCTCACGTTCCGCTCGCTCACGGCGCGCGAACCCTACCTCGACATGTGGCAGCCGTATGCCGACGTGGGCGAGGCTCATGTCGAGCTCGCGCGTCGCGCGGACGCGATGCTGATCGCGCCAGCCACCGCTTCGACGCTCGCGCGGCTCGCTAACGGGCTGGCGGACGACCAGGTCGCGTTGACCGCGCTCGCAACGACGGCGCCGCTGTTGGTCGCCCCCGCGATGGACGGGCAGATGTGGGCCAACGCCGCCACGCAGGCAAACGTCGAGGTGCTGAAGGCACGCGGCGTCCAGTTCATCGGGCCGCTGGCGGGGCGACTCGCCTCCGGCCGGATGGGCCTCGGCCGGTTGGTCGAGCCCGAGCAACTGGTCGAGGAACTCCGCTGGCGTCTGGCGCGCGAGCACGGCGATCTCGTCGGGCGACGGATCGTCGTGAGCGCCGGTGGCACGCGCGAGGCGATCGACCCCGTGCGCTACGTGGGCAACCGCAGCAGCGGCAAGATGGGCTACGCGGTCGCCGAGGCCGCCCGTGACCGGGGCGCGGAGGCAGTGATCGTCTCGACGGTGTCGCTCCCCGTGCCCGCCGGCGTCCGCGTCGTGGCGGTCGAGTCCGCGCTCCAGATGATGGAGGCGGTGCATGGCGAATGTGCTGACGCGGACGCGCTGATCATGGCGGGCGCCGTGGCGGACTACCGGCCCGCGGACGCCGCCGGACAGAAGATCAAGCGCGCGAAGGCCGGCGACATGAGCGTCGACCTGGTCGAGAACCCGGACATCATCGCGTCGACACCGGTCGAGACGCGCCGCGGCCTGCTCGTGAAGATCTCGTTTGCGGCGGAGACGCAGGACCTCATCGCGAACGCCACGGCCAAACTCGCGAAGAAGGGCGCGCGCTTCGTGGTCGCCAACGACGTGAGCGCCACTGACGCCGGCTTCGGCGTAGACAACAACCGCGTGACGATCCTCGACGACGCAGGCGGTCGCGCGGACCTGCCCCTGATGCCGAAGTACGAGGTGGGACACGCAATCCTGGACCGCGTCCTGCCGCTGCTCTCCCCGAAGCCGTCAGCCGAGAGCTAGCCCGCCCTCAGCCTCGAGCCGCTCCACCAGCGCTTCGAACTCTCGCCAGTGGTTGAGATGGTGCCGGATGTGCGCGCCGGGTTCCTGCGGGCGCGGCGAAACGGTCGCCCCGACGAAGAGCGCAGGGATCGTCGGGTGCTCCACGAAGTCGTCGAAGTTCTTCGCCGTGTCGTCGAACAGGACGATCAGGCCATGTTCACGCGCCGCGACGCCTTTCGGCCCGCGGTCGGTGCAGACCATCTCCGACGCGGGAATGTCGTAGCGCGCGAGCCAGCGTTCCGCGGACGGCATCTCGCGCTCGTAGCGCGCCGTCAGGATCACGAGGTCGTGCCGCATGGCGAGCCGCCGCGCGACCTCCACCGCCCCGTCCTTCGGGGTCATCTCCACCGTGAGGTCGGTCTCCAGCATCTCCTTCAGCATCGCGTCCCAGCGCTCGGCGCCCACCTCGGGTTTGCCGGGCTTGCCCTGGCGGTGCAGCTCGAGCAGGTCGACGCCGAAGCGCTCCTGCGTGAGCCGCACCAGCATCTCGCTGAAGTCAGCGAGCGTGTCGTCGAAGTCGAGGCCGATCTTCATGAGTCCATCTTCGACGACGCGGGAGCAGGCTGCATCAACTGCACGTAATTCCCGTCCGGGTCGACCAGCGTCGCGATCCAGCCGCCCCAGCGTTCCTGCACCGGCTGCCGCAGGAACGTGCCGCCGGCTGCCGCGATACGACGTGCCGTCGCCTCGATGTCATCGACACCGAGGTTCAGGAGGCAGCGCACCGGGTCGGCGGCCGGGCCGCGCACCTCGCTGTGGACGGTCACGGTCAGCCGCGTGTCATGCGGCGGGTCGCCCCACTGGAACGAGACGAAGCCGTCCCGGTCGCTGCGAGGCGTCAGGCCGAGGACCTCGACGTAGAAGCGGCGCATCGCCGGCCACCGCTCCGCCGTGGTGTTCACCATCACGCCGGCGATGCCGAAGAATTCCCCGGCCATCGGTCGCCTCCGGCTAGCTCGCGCGGCTGGCGACGAAGTGGACCAGCGTGCGCAACGGCCGCCCCGTGTTGCCGCGCGGGTTCACGCCCGCCTCGTTCGGCGTCATATCGATGGCGGCAATGTCGAGGTGCGCCCACGGAGTGTCACCGGCGAAGTTCTGGATGAACTTCGCGGCGGTGATTGAACCCGCCGGCGCGCCGCCCGTGTTCTTCATGTCCGCCACCGGCGACTTGATCTGCTCGCCGTACTCGTCGTCCAGCGGGAGCCGCCACATCTTCTCGCCGGCGGCCTCCCCCGCGCGTTCGATCTCGCCGAACAGCCGGTCGTTGTTGGAGAAGATCCCGAAGCGGACCGTCCCCAGCGCCACGCGCACCGCGCCGGTCAGCGTCGCCACGTCGATGATGGTGGAGGCCCCGTTGGCGCGCGCGTAGGCGATGCCGTCCGCCAGCACGAGGCGGCCCTCCGCGTCGGTGTTGATCACCTCGATCGACTGGCCGTCCATCGCGTAGACCACGTCGCCCGGCTTCGTCGCGGATCCGGAGGGCATGTTCTCCGTGCAGGGCGCGACCGCCATCACGTTCACCGGCAGCTTCAGGCGCGCGATCGCGCCGATCGCGCCGATCACGACCGCCGCACCGCTCATGTCCGCCTTCATCGCGTCCATGTCGGCGGCCGGCTTGATCGAGATCCCGCCGGTGTCGAAGGTGATCCCCTTCCCCACGAGCGCGATCGTGCGTGCACGCGGGCCACCGCCGCGGTGGTGGAGCACGATGAACTTCGGCGGCTGCATGGAGCCGTTGGCGACCGAGAGGTAGGAGCCCATCTTCAGCCGCTCGGCCTCGGCGCGCTCGATGATCGTGCACTCGAGGCCCGTCTCGGCGGCGAGTTGCTGCGCGCGCGCGGCCATGATCGTCGGCGTCATCAGGTTCGCGGGCTCATTGCCCAGGTCGCGGGCGAAGTTTTGCGCCTCCGCCATGATCGAGCCGCGCTCGACGCCGCGCCGAATGGCCGCTGCGCGCCGCGCGCTTCCCGCGGCCACGGTGATCTCGCCGACGGTCTTCGTCGGGCGGTCCGCGGCCTTCGTGTGATGCTTGTCGAACCGGTAGAGGCCGAGGATGAAGCCTTCGGCGATCGCCTCGCCGGCCGCTTCCGGCTCGACATGGTCGAGCGCCTCGAGCGAGACGGCGACGCTGCCGCCCCCTGCGTCTCGCAGCCGCCGCGAGAGGTTGCCCATCTGCGTGCGGAAGGTGTCCAGCGTCCGCTTCGCCGGTTCTCCGAGGCCGAGGACGACGACGCGCTTCGCCTTGCCGCGTCCGGTCACCGGAAGCACCGCGACCTCTCCGGCTTTGCCCTCGAACAGCCCCGCCGAAAGCATCTTCGCGATCGCTCCCCCGGCCGCGCGGTCCGCTGCCGCCGCATCACCGGCCGGCCGGACGGTCCCGGGCCCGAGCATGACGACGTGTGTATCGGCAGCGACGTCGCCGAGTGCCCCGGTGGTGACTGTAATGGTCATGACCCCGCCTCTCTTGCCGGGGCGAGGATAGCGCAGGCAGGCGCACCGTTCGCCGTCAGACGCCGCGGCAACCCCGCGCGGTACGATGGGCATCTTCGATGCGGCACTTGCGGCTGGACGGCCCGCCCGCCAGCACGCCGGCTGAGGATGAGCGATGCGCCTGAGGTTCTACCGCTATCTCCACCGCGTGACGGCCCCGGAGCGAACCGGTCTCGCGTGGTTCGACCTCATCGAGTTCGGCCTCGCCGCGCTGGGCTTCCTCTGCTACTTCATCGTGCGCGGCAGCGTCGTGGACGACGCCGGGGCGGCACTCGACCACGCGCGCTGGATCATCGAGGCCCAGCAGACCTTCGGGTTGTTCATCGAGCCTGCGGTGAACTCGTGGGTGTTAGAAGCGGCGTGGCGGGTCCGCTCGGTGAACTTCGTCTACTTCTGGCTCGACTTCCCGCTCATCGTGGGCATCGCGGTGGCGCTCTTCGTCCGCTCGCGCCGGCACTACACCGTGCTGCGCGACGCCTTGCTGGCGTCCGGCGCGTTGGCGCTGGTCATGTACTGGACCTTCCCGGTCGCACCTCCGCGGTACCTCCCCGAGTGGGGCTTCGTGGACACGCTCGCGGAGTTCGACAACCTCTCCTACCAGGCGCAGTCGATGCGCCCGTTCGTGAACCCGTTTGCGGCGGTGCCGTCGCTGCACGTCGGCTGGTCGTTGATCCTCTCGATCGTCGTGTTCGACGCCACGCGGAGGGTCTGGGCGCGCGCCTCCGTGATCTCGGTGCTCGGTGCGCAGACGGTCGCCGTCGTCGGTACCGCGAACCACTTCATGTTCGACGCCGTGATCGGCGCGCTCGTCTCGCTGGCCGGGATCGCCTTCGCGCTGTGGCTGCAGCGAGGCGGCTACCCGAGGCTGCGCGACTGGTTCCAGGTCCGCGCCACGCGCATCGAGCGCCGTATGCGGGACGCAGCCGGCTAGCCCCCGGCCTGCGCCAGCTTCCGCGCCAGCAGTACCTCGGTGTCGCCCGGCCAGTCCCAGAACCGCCCCGTGGCCGACGTCGATCCGAGCAGCGCGCGGAGGTCAGCGTCGAACGCGGCCAGCCGGCCACCGAGCAGCGGCGGTGCTGCGTATGACATTGAGTGGACGTTCGCCAGCACGTCCTCGACCGACTGGACGAGGTCGGCCCTGCCTTCGAGGTAGACCGTCTGCGGACGCCCGAACCGCGTCCGCGCCAGCACCTCCTCGTAGCGCTCGATGGGCATGGTCACGACGCCCTGGCCGCCCCGACGCTCGGGCCCGAGGTAGCGGCGGATCAGGTCCTGGATCGACTCGTGCGGGATGGGAGGAACGCCGGGAGGCCCGGGCGGCGCTGGCCGCGTCTTTGCCTCGTGCCCGATCAGCGCGAGCACGCCACCCGGCTCCAGCAGGTCGTAGACGACTTCTGCGACCGCCTCGCGGTCGGTCCAGTGGAACGACTGGGCGAACGTGACGAGCGCGAACCGCCCGAGGCCGAGCGCCGGGATGTCCTCGGCGCGCCCTGCCACCCACCTGACGTTTCTGACGCCTCGACGCTCGGCGTGCCGCGCCGCCTCCGCGAGCATCTCCGGGTCCGGGTCGACCCCCACGACCTCTGCCGCGAACGGCGCGAGTTCGACGGCGACGGTCCCCGGCCCGCACCCGACATCGAGGGCGCGCCGCCGCTCCAGACTGGCTTCGCGCGCTAGGAACTCCGGCAACTCGCGTGCGTATGGCGGCCGTCCGCGCAGGTAGAACGCGGCCGTGCCCCGGAACAACGTCGGGTCGTAAGGGGTGGTCACCGGCGGATCTTCGGGGGTGCTGTCGAGGCGCGCCAAATGGTGGTTCGACACGCTTTGGTGGGGGCGGGTAGAGTAGGGAATCCGCGAACGTCTCCCCGACGATCGGCAGCCCCGAGGTATGGCCAAGTACATCTTCGTGACCGGTGGGGTGGTTTCTTCCGTAGGGAAGGGAATCGTCTCCGCCTCACTCGGCCGCATCCTGAAGGCACGCGGGCTCTCCGTCTCCATCCTCAAACTCGACCCCTACATCAACGTGGACCCCGGCACGATGTCGCCGTACCAGCACGGCGAGGTCTTCGTGACCGACGACGGCGCCGAGACCGACCTCGACCTGGGGCACTACGAGCGGTTCCTCGACGCCGACCTGAGCAAGGTGAACTCCTCGTCCTCCGGCCAGATCTACGAAGAGGTGATCCGCAAGGAGCGCCGTGGCGACTACCTCGGCGGCACGATCCAGGCGATCCCCCACGTCACGAACGAGATCAAGCGCCGGATCCGCCTCGCCTCCACCAGCCCGCGCGCGGACGTCGTGATCGTCGAGGTCGGCGGCACGGTCGGTGACATCGAGGGCCAGGTCTTCCTGGAGGCGATCAGCCAGATGCGCTACGCCTCTCCGAAGGACGAGACGCTCTCGATCCATGTCACGCTGCTGCCGCACATCGGCTCGACGCACGAGCTGAAGACCAAGCCGACGCAGCACTCCGTGCGCGAACTGCGCTCCTTCGGCATCCAGCCAGACGTGATCGTCGCCCGCTCCGACCACCCCGTCCCGGAGAGCCTGCGCGAGAAGATGGCGCTGTTCTGCAACGTGCAGAAGGAAGCCGTGATCGCGCTCCAGACGGCCGAGTCGATCTACGAAGTCCCCCTGATCCTCGAGGCGACCGGCCTCGGCGACCTCGTGGTGAAGGCGCTCGAACTCGGCAGCGCCCGGCCGGACCTCGAAGAGTGGGCGCGTTTCGTCGAGCGGCTGCACCGGCCGGAGCGCACGGTCAGCGTCGCCATCGTCGGCAAGTACGTCGAATTGCACGACGCCTACCTCTCGATCAAGGAAGCCCTCGTCCACGCGGGCGTGCACCACCACTCCGCGCTCGACATCCGCTGGGTGCACTCGGAGGAACTCGAGGGCGGCGACCCGCAGCAGGTGATCGGCGACGTGGACGGCATCCTGCTCTGCCCGGGCTTCGGCGACCGCGGCCTCGAGGGGAAGATCGAGGCGGTGCGCTACGCACGTGAGCGCGGCATCCCCTACCTCGGCGACTGCCTCGGCATGCAGATGCTTGTGGTCGAGTTCGCGCGGAACGTCGCCGGGATGCCCGGTGCGAATACGACCGAGGCCGACCCGCGTACGCCGTTCCCGGTGATCTCGCTGCTCTCCGAGCAGCAGGAAGTCCACGAAATGGGCGGCACGATGCGCCTCGGCGGCTACAACTGCCAGCTCGTGCCCGGCACGATGGCCGCCGCCGCCTACGGCGCGGAGACGGCGCGCGAACGTCACCGCCACCGCTATGAGGTGAACAACACGCTGCTCCCCCAACTGGAGCAAGCCGGCCTCGTCGTCGCCGGACGTGACGTCGAGAGCGGCCTGGTCGAGATCTGCGAGCTGCGCGGCCACCCGTTCATGGTTGGGGCGCAGTTCCACCCGGAGTTCACCAGCCGGCCGAACGAACCGAACCCGCTCTTCCGCGACTTCATCGGCGCGGCGGTGCGGCACCACCAGGCGCGCATCCCGGCCGCCTCGGCATCCGGCGTCGCGTGACGTTCTGGCGGTTTCTCCACCTGATCTCGCTCTTCGTGATGATGGCCGGGGTCGGGACGACCGTCGTCCCGATCTGGAAGGCGTGGGTCGCGCCCACGAACGAGGAAAAGTCGTTCCTCCTGAACGAGGCCCATCGTGGCGAGACGCTCGTCCTGCTCCCGGGATTGATCGCCACGTTCTTCTCCGGCTATTTCTGGGCGACGGCTGCGGGCTGGAATGTCGTCACGACGGGCTGGCTGGTGGCGCTCCAGGTGTTGACGATGCTCAACCTCTTCATCTTCGTCCCGCTCATGGGCATCGGCCTCCGGCGCGTGCGCTATCTCGCGCTGGCCGCTCGCAAGCATGGCGAGGAGACGCCCGAATTGCGCGAGGCGCTGGCAGACAACGTGCCGCTGGTCTTCGGTACGCTGATCGTCGCCACGATGCCGCTTATGGTGTGGCTCCCAGTCTTCAAACCGTTCTGATGCTCCCCGCACCCGCCTGACCGCAGGCGCACGATCCGAGGCCCACGATGCAGATCTTCCTCGACACCGCGAACATCAATGACATCCGTCGAGGGGCGGCGATGGGCGTCGTCGACGGCGTGACGACGAACCCGACGCTCGTCGCGCGTGAGGGCGTGGACTATCGCGCGCGCGTGCTCGAGATCTGCTCCGTGGTAGACGGGCCGATTTCCGCTGAGTGCATCTCGATGGACCTCGAGGCGCTGGTCGAGGAAGCACGCCGCATCGCCTCGTGGCACCCGAACGTCGTGGTGAAGATCCCGATGTCCGAGACGGGCCTCGGCGCCATCAAGCGCGTGAGTGCCGAGGGCATCCGCGTGAACACGACGCTGGTCTTCTCGGCGAACCAGGCGCTGCTCGCTGCGAAGGCGGGCGCCGCGTTCGTCTCGCCCTTCGTCGGCCGGCTGAACGATGCCGGGCACGACGGGATGGAAGTCGTCCGCGAGATCGTGCAGGTCTTCGAAACGTACGAACTCGACTGCGAGGTGCTCGCCGCCTCGATCCGCGGCCCGCGCGACGTGACGGAGGCCGCCCTCGCCGGCGCCCACATCGCGACGATCCCGCCGGCGGTGCTCTTCCAGATGGTGAACCATCCCCTCACCGACAAGGGGATCGAGATCTTCCTGGCGGACGCGAAGAAGTACGCGCCCGTCTAGCCGCCGTCCCGCCGGGCGCGCGGACGGCTCTGGTGCGAACGCCACTTGCCATCCGCGGTGATCTGCGCCTACAGTCAGAGGGCGTCACGTTCGTGGCCGCTCTCTCTTTCGAAGCCCCTCGTGCTGTCCCTGCGCGCCGGGCGCCTGCTGTCGAGCAGGTGATGTCCATCCAGACCCGTACAGACTCAGGTGGTTCCATGACCACATCCCCGCGCGGACGCGATCTCGCGTCTACGGATGCCCCCAACCGAACCCGTCGCCGTCCCGGAGGCCGCCGCCCCGGCGGCACTCGCAACGGCGGCACCGGCCGTCCGCCGCAGGGTGACCCCTCCCTCGAGCAACTGCCCGACATCGACCCCACGGTCCCCGTCCTCCACATTGCTGAACTCGAAGTCCAGCCTCGTGAAGACCTCATCGAGATGGCCGAGGAAGAGTTCGACATCGAGGGCGCCGGGGGGATGCTCAAGCAGGAGCTGATCTTCCGGATCCTGGAGGCGCAGGCCGAACGGAACGGGACGATCTTCTCCGGCGGCATCCTCAACGTCGTCGACGACGGCTTCGGCTTCCTCCGCGGCGAGCGCCTGCTCCCCGGCCCGAACGACGTCTACGTTTCCCAGTCGCAGATCCGCCGCTTCGGCCTCCGCTCCGGCGACTACGTCACCGGCCAGGTGCGACAGCCGAAGACTTCCGAGAAGTACTACGGGCTCCTGCGCGTGGATGCCGTCAACGGCATGGACCCGGAAGAGGCGAAGCGCCGCCCGGACTTCGACTCCCTCACCCCGATCTTCCCGAACCGCAAGTTCCGTCTCGAGACCGTGCAGCACGAGGTCTCCCAGCGGACGGTCGACCTCTTCTCTCCGGTAGGCAAGGGCCAGCGTGGCCTCATCGTCTCCCCGCCGAAGGCCGGCAAGACGATGCTGCTGAAGTCGATCGCCCACGGCATCACGGCCAACCACCCGGAGGCGCACCTGATGGTGCTGCTGATCGGTGAGCGCCCGGAGGAAGTCACCGACATGCGTCGCTCCGTGCGCGGCGAGGTCATCGCCTCCACGTTCGACGAACCGGTGGAGGACCACACGCGCGTGACCGAAGCCGCCCTGGAGCGGGCGAAGCGCCTGGTCGAGGGCGGCGTGGACGTCGTGATCCTGATGGACTCGATCACCCGCCTGGCGCGCGCCTACAACACCGCGATGCCGACCTCTGGCCGCACGCTCTCCGGCGGCATGGACCCGATCGCCCTCTACCCGCCGAAGCGCTTCTTCGGCGCCGCCCGCAACACCGAAGAGGGCGGCAGCCTGACGATCATCGCGACCTGCCTCGTAGAGACCGGCTCGCGCATGGACGACGTCATCTTCGAGGAGTTCAAGGGCACCGGGAACATGGAGTTGCGGCTCTCCCGGCGCCTCGCTGAGAAGCGCATCTTCCCGGCCATCGACGTGCTCGCCTCGTCCACCCGCCGTGAGGATCTGCTCTTCGGCGAGGACGAGTTGAAGCAGGTGTGGCTGCTCCGCCGCATGGCCTCGATGCTCGAGGAGGACTCCGGCGACGCCGCCGAGCGCATCATCGAGCGCCTCAGCCGCACCGTGGACAACGTGGAGTTCCTCGCGACGCTCAAGGGCATGTAGCCCGGCCGCGGTCGCCTTTCTCCGGACGCCCGGTGTTCCGCCAAGCGGTTCCGGATCCCGCAGCCCACGCGCACTACCACGGCCCCGGCCGTGCCCTTGAGTCCGCTGCCCTGGTGGGGCTCGGTTCCGTCCACGCCGAAGGAGCAGACTCCCGTCACTCCTGCGCAGATCGAGGCGTTCAAGGGCGTCGGCGTCGCGCTACCTTAGTCTTGATGGGCTTCGTCCCGATGCTTAGATACCCCCATAGGGTATGTGCACGGTTGTAGATTAACTACGGTTTTGCAGCACTTGTCGCGTGGTATGATGCCGCGGTGCAGCCGGTTTGTAACGGGAGGCACAATCGTCCAGTCGCGCGGGGAGCCGGTGTAGACCGGCCTGGACGCCGCTGAAAAGCGGATCACGGGAGCCAGCCGGGACATGCCCCGGCCCAGTGGGGGACTCTCTTGCGCGGCACCATCGCTCCACCCACGCGCCCGCGCCGCAGCCGAACGTTGCTTCGTGCGCGGTTGCATCCCCAGCCTCGGCCGCGCCGCCGTCCTTCCCTCGCCCCCGCAGCAGCATTCACGACGCTTCTTGGCGTGCTCGTATTCGCCGGATTCTTCCCCGTCCGGGTCGCCGGCACTGTCACTCAGCCGGTATTTGCTGCGAGCCGGATCTCGCTCCCCGGCCTCCCGGCCGCCTCAGGTGCTGGGGCCGGCTCCGAGCTGGCCGCGCGCGCCATGCCGCTCACGATCGTGGCGCCGTCGGTGACTGGCGATGCCGTCCTCTCCGCCCAGAACGCGACGGACGCCGCCCGGCAGACGCTGCTGCTACAGCAGCAGGAGGGCCAGGGCCCAGAACGCCCGGCGCAGCAGACGGACCGCACAGCGATCTTCCTCGAGTACAAGGTGCAAAACGGCGACACGGTGAGCGGCATCGCCTCGCGCTTCGGCATCTCGGCCAAGTACATCTCCTGGAATAACGTGGACATCCTCAGCGACGTCGACACGCTCGCCCCCGGCATGACGCTTCAGATCCCGATGGTCGAGGGTATCGTCCACTCGGTCCGCTTCGGCGAGACGGTGACCGAGATCGCCGCGCGATACGACGCCAAGGCGCGCGACATCGTCGAGTTCCGCGCCAATGGACTGGCTGGTGACCCGAACCGGCTGCGCGAGGGCACGCTGATCCTCGTCCCGGGCGGCCGCGTGGTCCCGCTGGCGCCGCAGGCCGCCACCCGCCCGGCCCCAACGCCGACCCCCGCCCCCGCTGTCGTAACCGCGCCCGCTCCGCGAGTCGCCGCGGCGCCGCCCCCCGCGCCTGTCCCAGCGGCGGCTGTCGCTCCGGCGCCGGCCTCGGCGGGCGGCTGGGTGTGGCCGGGTACCGGCCCGTTGACCTCGCCCTACGGGCCGAGCCACCCGCTGGGGATCGACATCGGCACCGGCTATGGCGCCCCGATCCTCGCAGCGCGCGAAGGCACGGTGACCTTCGCCGGCGGCAACCCCTGCTGTTCGTACGGGTACCACGTGATCATCGCGCACGACGGCGGCTACGAGACGCTCTACGCGCATCTCTCCACGATCACTGCTTCGCTGGGCCAGAAGGTGAGGGCGGGCGACATCGTCGGCTACTCCGGCACCAGCGGTCGCGTGACCGGGCCTCACCTTCACTTCGAGATCCACCGCAACGGCACCACCATGAACCCGAGCGCGTTCCTGCCGTAAGCCCTGGCCGCGAGTGGCGACACAGCGAGGGCGTCCCCGGGGACGCCCTCTTCGATCTCTTCGACCGACGGTGACGGGCTAGGCGCGCGCCTCCAGCAGGACGACGCGCAGTTCGTCGCTCTCGCCGCCCCGCCGGCTGATCGAGAAGCGCGACACGGGAGCCTCCTGCTTGCCGCCGACGGCGGCGAGGAACGCGTTCAGCGCCTCGGGCTCGGCCGGGTCGTAGCCGACGGGGATGACGATCGAGGGCTCGATGTGCCGGATCGCGCGCGCCGCCTCCTTCGGGTCCAGCGTGTCCGAGAGGGCGATGGGGATGATCACGATGTCGACATCCGCGAGCAGGTCCATCTGCTCCTTCGTCGGCTGCGTCCCCAGCCCGCCGAGGTGCGCCCAGCGCAGTTCCTCCGCCGCGAAGTGCCAGATCACGCTGCGCACACCGGAGACGTCCAGCGACTCCTTCAGCGAACCGGTGATCGCCTCCACCTGCACCCCGCGGATCTCGTACTCGCCGGGCCCCCGGAGCACGACCGGCGGCCCGTCCGCGGGCGCGACGCCGGCGACGCCGTTCCGCAAGGAGTCGTCGTGACTGATGGTGACGATGTGCGCATCCGGGCGGCCCATCGTGCCACCCGCCGACTTGTCGTAGGGGTCCATGACGACCGCGGCGGTGCGTGTGCGGACACGCGTCGCGGCATTGCCCAGCCAGGTGATGTCCATACCTCGATCCTATGAGGGCATCACGCGGCGGGCTATCGCGCCCTCTCCGCCGTCTCGAACGTCGCGGGGATCGGGCGCATCGAGGCGGGATGGCAGATCGCGAGCGTGGCGTTGTGCGCCCAGCCGGTCGCGTTCACCATCGCGACGCGGAGCGTGTCGGGCCGCGGCCCCTTCGGGTTGGCGTCGAGGTCGACCTCGGGGTCCTCGCGCATGAGGTTGCGCGTGCCAGGGATCTCCTGCCGCCGCATACCCTCCAGCACGACGGCAAGCGAGAGCGGGCCGGAGGCGGCAAGCGCATGGCCGAGGTGAGACTTCAGGGCGGGCGTGTACAGGTGGTGGCGCGCGGCGGCGCCGAAGATCATCCGCACTGCGCGGGCCTCGAGGCGGTCGCCTTCGACACTTCCAGCGGCATGAAGCGCGATCAGGTCCACCTCGGACTGGATGCGCCCGCTCGTGACCAGTGCCAGTTGGAGGCTGCGTGCCATCTGGGCCGCGTCGGCACCCGGCACGCCGTCGCTCCCGGGGGAGAAGGTCATCGCCTCCCCCTCGATCTCCGCGAGGATGTGTGCCCCGCGCGCCACCGCGACTTCGAGCCGTTCGAGGACAACGACCGCCGCGCCCTCCGCGAGCACGAAGCCGTCTCGGTCGAGGTCGAGCGGGCGTGAGGCC
>SCTU01000302.1 GCA_004297315.1 Dehalococcoidia bacterium
GCGCCCGTCGTCGCTGCGTGGGTCACGCGCACCACCGCGGGCCGGTACGAGGCGCGACTCGAGCGGATCGCGTTGCCGGAGCCGAGCGGCGACCGTCAGGACGACCTCGAAACCGCGCAGTACGCGTATCTCGGCGCGCTTGAACGGGCGATCCGGCGCGCGCCGGGCCAGTGGTTCGCGCTGGCCCCCGTCTGGCGC
Source organism: Dehalococcoidia bacterium (assembly GCA_004297315.1). GTDB lineage: Bacteria > Chloroflexota > Dehalococcoidia > UBA2979 > UBA2979 > SURF-43. The sequence continues at coordinate 199 of SCTU01000302.1, forward strand.
GGGCTACAATAGCGGCAATGTTCGATCACGCCGCTGCCTACTCGCCGGCCCCTCGCCGGTTCGGACGCGCCGACCTGCAGGTCCACACCGCCTTCGGCGACGGCATGGAGGACGCGCGCACGATCTTCGAGCGTGTCGAGGTGATGGGCGAACTCGACGTCATTGCCGTCACCGACCACGACGATGTCCGCGGGGCGTTCGAGGCGCGCGAGGTCCACGCGCGCGCGCCGTACCACTTCGACTTCATCACGGGCGTCGAGGTCACAACGCAGCACGGGCACCTGCTCGCGCTCTGGGTGGAGGAGCCCGTCCGCTCATTCCGACCGCTGGAAGAGACCGTGGCGGCGATCCACCGGCAGGGCGGCCTCGCCATCGTCCCGCACCCGTTCTCCCTGCTGACGCGCTCCGTGGGGCGGCGCACGCTGGAGCGCGTGCTGGCGATCGCCGACCCCGCCGCGCACCCGGACGGCATCGAGGTCGCGAACCCAACCTCCGCCGGGTGGGACACCGGCATCCGCGCCGTGGACGCGAACCGTGCGCACTGGGGCCTCGCCGAGACCGGCGGGAGCGATGCGCATTTCACGGAGGCGGTCGGCGGGGCATACACGCTCTTCCCGGGCCGGACCGCGGACGACGTGCGCCAGGCGATCCTCGACCGCACGACGGCAGGCAGGCGAGGTCTCGGCGTGTCCTTGCGCCAGATCGGCGCGGGGCGGATCGTCCTGCAGCAGGTGCGCGGCCTCTCCGTCACGCCGAAGAAGGTGCTCGGGCCCCCCATCGGCCGGGCCGCCGCACGCTTCGGCCAGCGTGTGCGAGGGTGGCGATGAAGATCGCGCTCGTGTCGCCGTACGACTGGCACACGCCTGGCGGCGTGAACAATCACGTGATGAACCTCGGCCACGAGCTGCGTACGCGCGGCCACGAGGTGCATGTGATCGCGCCCGGCTCGCACAAGGTGGACGACCCCCTGGTGCACATCATCGGCCGCCCGATCCCCGTCGCGGCCTCCGGGTCCGTCGTGCGCATCCCGGTCAACCCTCGGATCGGCGCGCGCGTGAATGCGCTCCTGACGGAGCAGCAGTTCGACGTCGTCCACGTTCACGAGCCGCTGATGCCGGTGCTGCCGATCCAGGTGCTGCGCAACTCGCGGGCGGCGAACCCTCGCGTGGTGAACGTGGGGACGTTCCACGCTCGAAAAGACGGCGGCAACCGGCTGTACGCCTACGGCCGGCGGCTGCTCAAGCGCTGGTTCCGCGAGATCGACGGGAAGATCGCGGTGTCACCGCCGGCGGCGCAGTACGTCGAGCGCTACTTCCCCGGCTTCTACAACATCATCCCCAACGGGATCGACGTGGACTACTGGTCGGACCCGCGCCACGAGCCGATCGCCGCGTTCGAGGGGACGATGAACATCCTCTACGTCGGGCGGGCGGAGAAGCGGAAGGGGCTGGGGACGCTGCTCCGCGCTTTTGGCGTGGTGAACGCGCGCCTCCCGGACACGCGCTTGATCGTCGTGGGCCCGGACTCGCGCGCACGCCGCCGGTACGAGGCGATGGTGGAGCGCAGCGGCCAGCGCGGCGTCATCTTTGTGCCGGAGCAGCCGTACGACAAACTGCCCCGCTACCATCGCACCGCGCAGATCTTCTGCTCGCCCGCGCTGGGCAACGAATCGCAGGGATACGTGTTGCTGGAGGCGATGGCGGCGGGCGTGCCGGTCGTGGCGTCGAACATCGACGGCTACGCCTCGGTCATCACCCACGACGTGGACGGGATCCTCGTGCGGCCGAAGGACACAATGGCGCTTGCGGACGCGCTCACGGCGCTTGCGCGCGACCCCGCGCGACGCGCCCGGCTGGCCGCGGGGGGGCAGGTCCGGGTGGACGACTTCTCCTGGCCGCGCGTGGGCCAGCAGGTCGCCTCGTACTATGAGCGGCTGCTCGACCAGCGAGACAGCATGGAGTTGACCCGCGCGCGCCGTCTGGCGACACGGGAGTGACTCTCCTCCCGCGCCGCGCACCGGCCGCCGTGCTCGACCCGATCGTGCGAGGGCTGGCCGCCGCGCGGGTCACGCCCACGATGCTCACCACCGCGGGCTTCCTGGGGAACATCCTCGCCGCGTGGCTGGCGGCGCAGGGCAACCTGCGCCTCGCCGGCGCCGCCGTGCTCTTCTTCAGCGCGCTCGACATGCTGGACGGCGCGCTCGCACGCGCGACCGGACGCGCCTCGCGCTTCGGGGCGCTGTACGACTCCACGCTCGACCGGCTTTCCGAGGCTGCCGTCCTCGGAGGACTGCTCTGGCACGCGCTCCAGTCCGGCAGCGACGAGCAGGCGATGCTTGCCTTCGTTGCGACCGTCGGCTCGCTGATGGTGTCCTACGTGCGGGCGCGCTCGGAGGGCCTCGGCCTCGCGCTG
>SCTU01000303.1 GCA_004297315.1 Dehalococcoidia bacterium
GGGGTCCCTCGATCAGCCGAGTTCCGGGCGCGCAGGGCGTGACTGTCGCCTTTTACCATCGATGAGCGACGTCTGCGTAGCGGGCGCCGCGGCTGCGCCCGAGAGGCCTCACGAGCGACCTTCCAGGGCTTACCGGTGCTGGAAGAAGGAACCCAGGAATATCCCCGCTACCAGGGCCACCATGCTCCCGACAAGGGTGCTCCAAAGACCCATGATCGCGGCCGACGTCGCGGCGGCCTGTCCAGCCTGAGCAGCGGCCAGCGTCGCAGCAGCACCCGCCTGGGTGGCCGCCAGCGTCGCCTCTGCACCCGTGTTGACGGCAGTTGCAGTCGCGAGAGCGCCGGCCTGCATCGCAGCCTGAGTCGCTAGCGCACCGGTTTGCGTCGCCGCCTGTACCGCTAAGTCGCACTTGATTTCATCGACTTCCTGCCAGATGTCTTTCTTTTCAACAATCGGCAGGACGCGCTCGTCCATTCTGCCGTCGTTTCGTGTGCGATCGACGGTCGCAGCGTCTGCGTTCACGGGTCGTTCTCCTTGCGTTCGGTCTGTGGTTGTACGGCCAACGTAACCTTCCTTCGCTCTCCAGCGCGGTTCCAGCACGCGGCTTTCGGTATCAGGTACGTTTCAACTCGTTACTTGAGAGCGGCAATACCTTGAAAATGGCAGCCCCGCCCCATCGCGTGCAGCGGGCCGATAGTGACGCTGCCCCTAATCGTGAAGCGTCAGCGCGAGGCGAACTCGGCTGGGGGCACGCCAGTTGGCCGCGCTGCCATTGCGGCAGCCCTGCCTATTCTGCCCCGCGACGGCGGTACTGCACGGCTTCGGCGAGGTGAGGCGTGAGGATGGGGTCGCTGCCGGCGAGGTCGGCGATGGTGCGGGCGACCTTCAGGACGCGGTGGAACGAGCGGGCGGAGAGGCCGAGCTGCTGCATCGCGGCGGCGAGCAGCGGCTGCGCGGCGGGTTCGAGTTGTTGCTGGCAGTGCTTCCGCACGTCGAGCGGGCCCATCTCCGCGTTCGCGACCGTCGAGGTGCCGCGGAAGCGCGCGGCCTGCCGCTCGCGCGCCTCGACGACGCGGGCACGGACGGCCTCGGAGCTCTCCCCGGTGGCCTCGCCCGTCAGTTCCTTGTACTCGACGCGCGGGACGTCGATGAAGAGGTCGATGCGGTCGAGGAGCGGGCCGGAGACGCGACGCTGGTAGCGGGTCACGGTCGCCTCCGGACAGGTGCAGGCGCGCACGGAGTCGCCGTAATAGCCGCAGGGACAGGGGTTCATCGCCGCGACCAGCAGCATGCGCGCCGGGAACGTCACCGAGCCGCGCGCCCGCGAGATCGTGACCGAGCCAGACTCGAGCGGCTCGCGCAGCGCCTCGAGGGCCGTGGCGCCGAACTCCGGGAACTCGTCCAGGAAGAGCACGCCGCGGTGGGCGAGCGAGACCTCGCCCGGCCGGATGTGCGAGCCGCCACCGACGAGGCCGGCGTGCGAGATCGTGTGATGGGGCGAGCGGAACGGGCGCTCGCGCATCAGCGGACGATCGCGATTGAGCAGGCCGGCGACCGAGTAGACCTTCGCGACCTCGATCGACTCGGCGGGGGTGAGCGGGGCGAGCAGGCCGGGGAGCGCGCGCGCCAGCAGGGTCTTGCCCGAACCCGGCGGCCCCTGCATCAGCAGGTTGTGACCACCGGCCGCCGCGACCTCCATCGCGCGCTTCACGTGCTCCTGCCCCTGCACCGTGGCGAGGTCGTGGGCCTCTAGGATGACTCCGCCCGCCTCGGATGGCTCGGGGAGCGGCGTCTCCGGCCACGACTCGAAGGGTTCGCCGACCTGACGGAGGCTGTCGAGGCCATGCACGCGCACGCCGCCGACAGAGCGTGCCTCCGCCACGTCCTCGACGGGCACGACCACGCTGCCGATGCCGCGCGCGGCGCACATCGCGACGAACGGGAGGACTCCCGGGATGTGGCGTAGGCTGCCATCGAGCGAGAGTTCGCCGAAGAGCGCCGTGTCGCTGAAGCGGTCGGTCACCTGCCCGCTCGCCACGAGCACGGCCACCGCAATCGCGAGGTCGTAGAGCGGGCCTTCCTTGCGCACGTCGGCGGGCGCGAGGTTGACGGTGATCCGCCGCAGCGGGAACTCGAAGCCGGTATTGCGGATCGCCGCCCGCACCCGCTCGCGCGCCTCCTGCACGGAGGCGTCCGGCAGCCCCACGATATTGAAGGCGGGCAGCCCCGAGCCGATGTCCGCCTCGACGTCGACCGGGAGGCCCTCGATGCCGACGAGGGCTCCGCTGCGTGTGGCGGCGAGGGTCACCCGATGCTCACTTGTTCGTCCGGCGGACGGAGATGATGCCGCGGACGGCGTCGAGGTGAGAGAGCAGGCGGGCGAACTGCTCGCCGCCGGTGGTCTCCAGCGTGACGTGCACCGATGTCGTGCGGTCGTCGTGCTCGACGGTGCGGACGGCGACCATGTTCACCTTGTCGTCCGCGATGATCGTCGAAACGTCGCGCAGCAGGCCGACGCGGTCCCACGCCAGCACCTCGATCGAGGCGGTATAGACGTCGCCGGACGGGCCCCAGTCGCACTCGACGACGCGCTCGGCGTCCCTTCCCCAGTGGACGTTGCCGCAGTCGGCACGGTGCACTGTGACACCCCGCGAACGCGTCACGTAGCCAACGATCGGATCCCCGGGGAGCGGACGGCAACAGCGTGCCATCTGCACGTGCAGGCCGGAGGTCCCAAGGACGCGGATGCCGGACGACCCCGGCTGCGAGGCCGCGGCGGTGGACGGGGACGGCTTCGGCGGATGCACCTGCGGGGTCAATTCGACCAGCCGGTTCATTAGCTTCTGCAGCGAGAGGTCGCCCGAGCCGATGGCGGCGTGCAGGTCCGCCGTGCCCTCGAACCCGAGCTGCTTGGGGAGGTCAGCCGGGATCTTCGCGATGTCGAGCCGCTTGATCTCGCGCTCGAGCATCTCCCGCCCGCGCTCGATGTTGTCCTCGCGGTGCTCGCGCCGGAACCACTGCCGCACCTTCTGGCGCGAGTGCGCGGAGCCGAGGTAGCCGAGGGACGGGATCAGCCAATCGCGCGAGGGCCCGCGGGACGCCCTCGAGCGGATGATCTCGACGACGTCGCCGTTCTGGAGTTGCGTCTGCAGGGGGACGAGCTTGCCGTTGACCTTCGCGCCGACGCAGTTGTGGCCCAGGTCGGTATGGATGCGGTAGGCGAAGTCGATCGGCGTCGACCCGGCGGGGAGGACGCGGACGTCGCCCTTCGGCGTATGGACGAAGACCTGGTCGCGGAAGACGTCCGTCTTGATCGACTCCAGGAAGTCGTCGGTGCCGGAGGCCTCCTGCTGCCATTCGAGGAGGTGACGCAGCCAGGCCATACGCTCCTCGTACTGGCGGTCGCGACCCTGGCCCTGCTCCTTGTACTGCCAGTGCGCCGCGACGCCGTACTCGGCGACCTGGTGCATCTCATACGTGCGGATCTGCACCTCGAACGTGCGCATCCCGGGGCCGAGCACCGAGGTGTGAAGCGAGCGGTAGAGCGACTCCTTCGGGTTCGCGATGTAGTCGTCAAAGGTCCCCGGGATCGGCTTCCAGTGCTGGTGGACGATGCCGAGGGCGTTGTAGCAGTCGCCCACCGTCCTCACGAACACGCGTACCGCGAGCAGGTCTCGGATCTGGTCGAACGAGCGTCCGAGCGCGGCGTAGCGCTTCATTTTTTCGTGGATCGAGTAGAGGTGTTTGACGCGGCCCGTGACCTCCGCCTCGATGCCTTCCATCGCGAGCATTTCGGTCAGTTCGCCCGTGATCTCGGCCACGTAGCGCTCGCGCTCGGAGCGCTTGGCGGTGACGGAGTTGGCGACGCGGCGGTAGCCCTCCGGGTCGAGCCAGCGGAAGGAGAGGTCTTCGAGTTCCCACTTGAACTGCCAGACGCCGAGGCGGGAGGCGAGCGGGGCGTAGATGTCCATCGTCTCGCGCGCGAGGGCCTGCTGGCGGTCCGGCGAGAGGTGCTCGAGCGTGCGCATGTTGTGGAGCCGGTCGGCCAGCTTCACGATGACGACGCGGACGTCCTCCGCCATCGCCAGGAACATCTTGCGGAGCGTCTCGGTGTCCTGCTCGCGGACGTCGAGCGGCCGGTCCGGCAACTGGTCGATCTTCGTCGCGCCCTCCACGAGGGTGGCGGCGTCCGGGCCGAAGCGCCGCCGGATGTCGTCGGCGGTGATCCCGCAGTCCTCGATCGTGTCGTGGAGGAGGGCGGCGATGACCGACGGCGGGTCCATGTGGAGGTCGGCGACGAGGCGCGCGACGGCGATGGGATGGGTGACGTACGGCTCGCCGGACTTGCGTTCCTGGCCCTCGTGGCACTGGATCGCGAAATTGAGGGCCTTCTGGACGGCCTCGACACGGTCAGGCGGCAGGTAGGAGGCGCACTCCTCCAGCAATTCGCGAGCGCCAGCCGGCTGGGCCGTTGTGACCACCATCTTGGGTGAAGTATATGCCTGCCTCCGCCCCCAATCTGGCACACCCTGAAGCGGAAGGCGCGGCCTCGTTGCCCGCCGATCGAGGCGCCCGTAGCATCCCTGCATGGCCGACGACCTGCGCGCGCCCCGGGGGATGCACGACCTGCTGCCGGACGACGCCGCGCTCTGGGCGCAGATCCGTGACACGGCCGAGGCCGTCGCCCAGCGATTCGGCTACCGCCCGATCTCCACGCCGATCGTCGAGGACGCGAAGGT
>SCTU01000304.1 GCA_004297315.1 Dehalococcoidia bacterium
TCCACGACCTCGGCGGATACCACCACAAGGTGTTCCACTAGGTGTTCGTCGGCCGCCAGGCCCTCGGTCGCTGCGTGTTCGACCGCAGACACCTCAACCCGGGCCGCCTCGGCAGCCGATGGCTCCGCTTCTGCCTGCTCCGCGGCCGCCGCCGAGGGCTCCTCGACGACAGGCTCAGCAGCCCTCGGCTCCATGAGCCAGGGGCTCTCCGCCATGGGTTCCTCCGGCGCAAGTAGAGGCTCCACCAGCCGGGGGGCAGCCGACCCGAAAGCCGCCGGCTTCGGTCGGCCGCCGGACGGGCCCGCACGCGTCTCCCGCCCTCCCGAAGCGTCCAGGTCGAGGACAACCTCAGCCAGGCCCGCGTGACTGGTCGGGGCGAGCGCGATGGACGGCGGGACGACGCGCGGACGCACCGGGACCACAGGGGGAAGCGGCGGGGACGGTGCAGGCTCGACGACCACAAAAGGTGCGGCCACCATCGGTGCGGCCACGGCAGGAGGCGCGGCCACAACAGAAGGCGCGGCTGCGTAGGCCAGTTGGGCCGCCAGCCGCCGCGCCGGGCGGCCCGGGGCCGGCTCCTTGCGCGGGCGCTCCGCGAAGACGACGAAACGGCCGAATTCCTCGGCGCTGCGGTAGACCCTTCCTCGCAGTGGCGAAACCGCCGGCGCTGGAGGCTGTGCCACCCTCGACGTCGCGGGACGGGGCACCGGGGCCGTGGTCCTCACCATCTGGGCAAGGCGCACCCCTCGCCGCCGCGAACGGACACGGAAAATGATCGCGGTCGCGAGGATCAGCACCAGCAGACAACCGACGAAGGCAGCCGCAGCGGCAGGAGGCAGTTGGGGCACGTTTGCTCCTGAGGAGGGGGATCCCCGGCCGGGAAATCATCGTACTGCGCACGTCTAGCGGCTCGGGGCGTCTTCTCCGGGCGCTTGACCGACACTCGGGGTATGCTCGGAAGCGTGGACACCCGCCTCGCCATCGAATGCCAGTGGCTCCGCCGGACAATCGACTCGTCCCGGCTCGACCCCTACGTGATGCTGTGCAACCACATCATCCGAGAGGGCAAGGACTGCATCGGCCCGTTCCTGGAGAACCTCGAGACGGACTGCGGGCTCTGGGATCCGAATCAGGCCGCTCTCGCCCGCGTCGAACGACGCCGCGCCGCGCGTTAGCGCCACCTCGTCTTCGACGCTCCCCCGTCGCCTCCGGTATCCTCTGCGGAGCACTACTGCGCGCATGAACCGTGCGGCGTGGCGCCTCTCCCCGCTGGCGTGCCGAACGCGCCCGCACCGCCTGCACCCCGCCCCTCGTGACCGGAGGGGGACCGATGGCCGGATCGACGCACGCTTCCGATGACGCTCCCCGGCTTACGCCGGAACAGCGTGCCGAGGTCGATACCCTCCGCGCGGAGTGCACCTCTACCCGTCGCGCCACCGTCGCCGCCCTCGAGGAGATCCTGTACGAGCCGCTCCCCGTGCTCGACCACGGCCTCGTGCGGGTCATCGACTACATGGGGGACGACGCCGCGGTCGTGCAAGCCGCACGCGTCTCCTACGGCCGCGGGACGAGGCGGCAACGCGACGACCAGGGGCTGATCAACTACCTGATGCGGAACTGGCACACCTCGCCGTTTGAGATGTGCGAGATCAAGCTGCACGTGAAGCTGCCGATCTTCGTCGCGCGCCAGTGGATCCGCCACCGCACGGCCAACGTGAACGAGTACTCCGCGCGCTACTCGATCCTCGACAACGAGTTCTACATCCCGGACGCCGCGAACATCGCCGTGCAGTCCTCGACAAACCGCCAGGGGCGAGGCGAGACGCTGGGCGCGCAGCAGGCGCGTCGCGTGCAGGCCATCCTGCGCGAGGACGCCGAGCGGGCCTATGCCAACTACGACGCCCTGCTGAACGAAGGCCCGGACGGAGCGCCTCGCGACCCCTCTTACGACGGCGTCGCGCGTGAGTTGGCGCGGATGAACCTCTCGCTGAACTTCTACACCCAGTGGTACTGGAAGACCGACCTGCACAACCTCATGCACTTCGTCCGGCTGCGCGCCGACGCACATGCGCAGTACGAGATCCGCGTGTACGCGGACATCCTCTCGGACGTCATGGCGCGCTGGGTCCCGATGACGCACCGGGCGTTTGTGAACTACCGCCAGGGCGGCGCGCAACTCTCCCAGCAGTCGCTGGAGGCCGTCCGGCGCATGCTGGCGGGCGAGAAGCTCACGGCGAAGGCGGCGGGCATGTCCCCCGGTGAGTGGCGCGAACTGCAGGCACTCCTCGCGGGCGGCGCGCAGCAGATCGGCGGCGGCGTGCCCGAGCCCGAGGGCGACGCGTAGCGACGCGAGTCAGTCCGGCGCGGGGTAGAAGCGCGAGCGCAACTGCGCCCGGAGTTCGCCTCGATGGTCGGGGTGGGCGACCGCGATCAGCTCCTCGGCGCGCTGGCGCTGGCTCTTGCCGGCGAGGCGGGCGATGCCGAACTCGGTCACCACGTAGTCCGCGAACGTCCGCGGCACGGTGACGAACTGGCCGTCCAGCACCGCCGGTACAATCCGCGTGATCTGGCCGTCCTTGGCCGAGGCCGGCAGGACCGTGATCGCCTTCCCGCCCTTCGCAAGCGCGGCGCCGATGTGGAACTCCGTCTGGCCGCCCGTCCCGTTGTAGGTCGTAGTGCCGAGCGACTCCGAGCAGATCTGCCCGGTGAGGTCGACCGCGAAGGCGTTGTTGATCGAACACATCCGGTCCTGCTTCGCGATCTCGATGATCGAGTTCACCTCTCTCACCGCGCGCGTCTCGATCTTCCCGGAACGCTCCAGCCACTCGAACTCCTCCGGCGATCGCGGCGAGACGGTTGTCGTGACGTGGATGCCGCGGTCATTCGACTTCCGCGAAGAGTTCACCACACCCGCCATCATCAGCGGCACCACGCCCTGAGGCGTGATCTCCGAGTGCCAGCCGAGGTCATGCTTGCCCTCGAACAGCCCGAGCGGGATCAGGTGGGTGGCCGTGCGTCCCGCGCCGATCTGCACGGTGTCGCCGTCCTGCAGGATCTCGCGGACGAACCCCATGATGGTCGGCGCCTCCGGGGGCGGGACCGTCCCCGCGACCGGCGGCGTCTCCGTGAGCAGCGTGTCGACGAACGCCGTCACCTCGGAGACGTGCATCCGCTCAGTTGTCGGGACATTCGGGAGGAACGGCCAGACCTCGAAGATCGAGGTGCGCGCTCGCCGGGCAAAGTCGCCCTTCGCCCACGGCTGGCCGCCGAAGGTGACGTAGCCGTCGGCGTCCGGCGCGGTGCACTGTGTCAGGAAGACGTCGATCGGCTCGCGCGCGTCGACACGGTGCTCCCACACGTTGAACTGGTTGGACCAGAGGTTGGGGTAGAAGTCCGCGCGCTTCGCCTCCAGCGCCTGGCGTCCCGTCGGCCCGACGTAGATCTCCGTGCGTAGGTCGAAGGGCAGCGCAGCGTACGCGTCCGTGAACCACTCCTGGGACGGCGTCGGGCTGCAGGCGTGGATCGTGACCTGGTAGTCGAGTTCCATGACGCGCTGGAGGACCGCCCCCATGAACGAACGGGCGTCGCCTCCGATGGGCGTCCGGATGATGTCTCCCGGCCGGATCAGCGCCGCTGCTGCGGCGAACGACATCCGGCGACGTTCGTATTCCTCACGCCAACCAGCCATCGCGCCCTCCTCACGCCGCCTTGCCCGCATCGAGGGCGTGACGACGGGTGAATGGTAGGACGCGGGTGCAAACGACCTTCGGACCTGGGACTGGGCCTACGGGCGGCGGGCTGAGACCCCCGCATACCCGCCGCCGGCCGTAGCCGGGCGCGCGGCCTGGACGTCCTGCGGGCCCATCTCAAAGGTCCGCGGCGTCTGCCGTCCGAAGGTGTACCGAGCGCTCATCAAGCCCACCAACAGCATGAACCCGATCACGAGCGCCCCCTGCACGACGAACAGCGTTGAAGCGCCGATGCGGTCCGCGACGGCGCCGAGCGGCGCTGCCATGATCGGCATCGCGCTGAAGGTGAGCATGTTGATGCTCATCACGCGGCCGTAGTACTGCGGCTCCGCTGCATCCATGATCATCGTGCTGTTCAGCGTCTGGTACGCCGTGAGGAACAGCCCGAGGAACAACGTCGCGGCAATCGCGCCGGCGAAGCCGAACGGCGCCGACAGCACCGCCAGCAGGATGAGCCCGAGGCCACCCAGAAGGCCCGCGACCCACTGCAGGAGCGGCTTGCGGTCGAACGTGGCCACCGTGGCGACGGCCAGCGACCCCACGAGGGCGCCGATCCCGGAGATCGACTGCAGCCAGCCGTAGGCTTCCTTGCTCTCGCCCAGGTCGCGCTGGACGAACCCCGCCAGCAGCATGATGTAGGGCATCGCAAAGAACGTGGTGATGAACATCATCGCCATGAGCAGGCGCAGCGTGGAGTTGCCGGTCACGTACCGCAACCCACCGCCGATCTCCTTGATCACGCTCGCTGGTGCGCGGTTCGCACGGGCGGCCGCCCCCAGCCCCGAGGGCACGGGCAGCATGGTCACGGTCGCGAGCACGTAGGCCACCGCCTGCGCCGCGTATGCCCATTCGACGCCCCACGCGCCCGCGATGATGCCGGCGAGCGCGGGCCCGAACAGGCGCGTGCCGTTCATCGCGGTGTTGGACATCGCGATCGCGCTCATCATGTTCTCTTGCCCCACCACCTCCGCCATCAGCGGGGTGCGCGCGGGCATGCCGAGCGCCGAGAGCGTCCCCTGCAGCAGTCCGACGATGATGAGGATCTCGAAGGTCATGTAGCCCGTGGAGACCATGACCGCGGTCACCGCCGCGAGGACGCCGACCAGGGTGTTGGTCACCAGCGTCAGGTTTCGCTTGTCGACGCGGTCCGCGACCGCCCCGCCCAGCAGCGAGAACGCGAGCATCGGCAGTCCGAAGGAGAGCGAGACCAGCCCGATCGCACCGAAGGAGTGCGTCAGGTCCCACGCGAGGAGTGCCCGCGCGATCTGGAGCATCTGCATCCCCATGAAGGCGAAGGCCGAGGAGATCCAGAGCTGGCGGTACAGCGGGAACTTGAAGACCACGAGCGCTGCGCGCATGGATGGCCGTTGACCGTGACCCGCCGGTCCTCCGCGTTCCATTGCCATCAATCACCCTCCGCGCGCTGAAGTACCCATCGTAAGGAAACACATACCCTGCCGTCAACGTAAGGGTTTCAGACGGCTTCGGGTGAACTGGGAACTGCTACGGGTGGCCTCCACACAGACTAGGCCGCGGAGCGCCGAATTGCTCGCCGTACCCAGGGCTCACCGACCCCGCATCGCGTACCCGTAACGGGCCGCTGTGCATAAGGCGTGAATGCAGATTCTCCGTGTTGATGGGTTGTCCCCGGATGCAATGCGAGAGCGATGGTGCCGCTCGGCCCCCTGCGGAACCTCGGACAAAGTTGCTACACGGTTCGCATAACTGCACGCGTTATAGGCCGCCCCCGTACGAGCAGATTGCGGGACGAACCTCCTCGAGGCAGCGCCGGGGCAGGCAGTACCCGAAAGCCTCGACGCTCGCGCGAATGGGCGCGCGTGTCCTAGCCTGCGCGAGACGCAGCGCGGACGCTCCGTACAGACCGAGGAATCCTGATGCCGCTTGACCCGAAGCTGGCCGGCGAAGGCGCCGACTGGATCGCCGAGATGCTCAGCGACGAGCTCGAATCCTTCATCCCCGCCGAACTCTGCGACCTCGTCATGGAGGCCGAGCAGAAGGTACGCGAGGATACGGGCGACCAGCGGATGCCGCACGACGAGATGGCCAAGCGCCTGATGGTCATCTTCGAGGCGGACCCGGACATCCCGACCCAGCAGGGTGCCGTCTCCGAATACCTCGTGCGGGAGATCCTGAACTGGGAGGACGAGTTCCTCACGATGGCGGGCGCACCGCGCAACGTCCGTCGTTAGCCGAAGCCCGGCCACCCAGCGGCGGCTAGCTCGCGACGGGCACTCGGTCGCGGATCGCCTTCAAGCGGCGCACGTTCTCCAGGTCCGGCCCGTCACCCTTCGGATGCTTCTCCGTCGGGTAGCCGGGCACCTCCAGCAGAAACGCCTTGGCCTGCAGCGCCGGGTGCGCCATCAGCACCTCGAACCCCTCGACGCCGAGGTGGCCATCGCCGATGTTCTCGTGCCGGTCGCGGAAGCCGCCCAGCGGCGTCTTCGAGTCATTCGCGTGGACGACGGCGAGCCGATGAAGGCCGATCTCGCGGTCGTACTCGGCCAGCGCGGCATCGAGGCCGGCGCGCGTGCGGATGTCGTACCCGGCCGCGAAGGAGTGGCAGGTGTCGAGGCACGTCGCAAGCCGCGGGGAGTCCACCGCCCGAAGCAGCGTCCCGAGGTCCGAGAACTTCGT
>SCTU01000305.1 GCA_004297315.1 Dehalococcoidia bacterium
GACACGACGGACGACCTGATCGAGCTCGCGAACGCGATCAATCCGACGCCCAACCAGCGCGAGATGGATGTCCTCCTCCACACGGGCGAGATCGTCTCCTCCACGCTGCTCTCGATGGCGCTCGACGCCCTCGGCGTCGACGCGGTCAGCCTCACGGGCGCGCAGGCGGGCATCAAGACGGACGCCGTCTACGGCCGCGCGCGCATCGCTGACATCGACACTACGCGGATGGAGCGCGAACTCGGCGCCGGCCGGGTCGTGATCGTCGCAGGGTTCCAGGGCGTCTCCGAGGACTTCGACGTCACCACCCTGGGCCGGGGCGGCAGCGACACCACGGCGGTGGCGCTCGCGGCGGCGCTCAAGGCGACGACCTGCGAGATCTACACCGACGTGCCCGGAATCTTCACCGCCGACCCGCGCGTTGTGCCGCAGGCCCGTCCGCTCCGCGACATCGGCTACGAGGAGATGCTCGAACTCGCCTCGACGGGCGCGCGCGTGATGCATGCTCGCGCCGTCGAGGTCGGGGCGATCTACGACGTGCCGATCCTCGTCGCCAGCACGTTCGACGCCAGTGCGCCCGGGACGCTGATCCACAGGGAGATGACCATGGAACAGGGCAATAAGGTCCGCGGCATCGCGCACCAGGACAAGATCGCGAAGGTCACCGTCCGAGGCGTCCCGGACCGCCCCGGCATCGCGGCCCAGATCTTCGAACCGCTCGCCGAAGCTCACGTCTCCGTCGATACCATCGTGCAGAACGCCAGCGTGGAGCGGCTGACCGACCTCACGTTCACGGTCGCGCCGGGCGACCTCGCGCAGGCGCTCGAGGTGATCAACGGGCTGATGTCGAAGATCGGCGCGCGCGAGGTGGTCTCTGCGCCCGACCTCGGCACCGTTTCGATCGTGGGCACGGGGATGGCGAGCGCGCCGGGCTACGCGGCCCGGATGTTCCGCACGCTCTTCGACCACAACGTGAACATCGACATGATCTCGACCAGCGACATCCGCATCACCTGCGTTGTCGCCTCGGCTCAGGTCGCGGACGCCGTCCGCGCCCTCCACGCCGCCTTCGAACTCGATCGAGCGTAGCTGTCTGGCCGACCCGGTCGGGCCAGGGACACGAGCCTCGGCTTCGCTCGCAGTGCTATAACCCCTTGATTAGGGCGTGCTGTCACCGAGGGATCTCGATGCGCGACATCACGATCTCACGCCGGACCCTTCGCATCAGCGTGGCGCTCGCTATCGGCTTGCTCCTCGCGTTCGCCATGTTCGCGCCGCGCGCGCTCTCAATGCTTGTCGCCGGGACGGCGCTCGCGATCGTGCTGTCGTATCCGCTGGAGCGGATGGAACAGGTGATGCGCCGCGGCCAAGCCCTGATCCTTCTGCTCTGCGTCGTGCTGGTATTGCTTGCTATTACCGTCTCCCTGGTCGTGCCGTCGGTGGTGCTTCAGATCACTACCCTCGTCAACGATCTGCCACGCCTTGCCGCTGACTCGGACGCTCGACTGAGCAAGTTCTTACACGATCTCGCTGACCGCGGGCTGATCAGCGGAAACCCTGATGACGTGTTGCGGGATGTGCACGACAGCCTGCTAGCCGACCTCGGCTCCGTCGGTTCGACGATTGCTTCGAGGGGTTCGGCCGCCCTGCAGGCGGTGGCTGGACTGATGCTCCAGGTTCTCGGCTCGATCTTCATCGCGGTGTACTTGTTGGTGGATGCGCCGAAGTTCCGGGCGCTCTTCCTCCGCGCTACACCTCAGTCGTTCCGCGCGGACTCAGGGGATCTCTGGGATGCAGGAGCCCGGTCGCTGTCGCGTTACTTCCTAAGCCTGCTCGTCATAGCGCTGCTGCAGGCAGCCATCGCGTTCGCCTTCTTATCGCTTCTTGGCGTCCCGTACTCCCTAGTCTTCGCGCTCTGGATCGGACTGGCCTCGACCATCCCGTATATCGGGACGTGGATTGGCGGGTTACCGCCGATTGCGGTCGCGGCGTTGCAGTCACCCAAGGTCGCCTTGGTGGTGTTCGGGTGTTTCTTCGCTATGACTACCGTGGTCGGGAACCTGATCACGCCGCGCCTGCAAGGACACGCAATCAGAGTCCACCCTGTCATCGTGCTGCTCTCCGTGGTCGCCGCGGGTGAGTGGTTCGGGGTGATGGGGATGTTCCTGGCCGTGCCGGTCCTCGCCGTGGGGCGAGTCGTCTTCGATTTCCTCAGTCCCCGCCTCCGCCTACCTGAGTAAGACCTGAATCAGGCGCCTCTAACTTTGACTTCTCAGAGGCTCCGGAGTAACGTCGCGAGTCCGGGTGGTTCGCACGCCCGTTCGCGTATCTGTATATGCTGATGACGCGTTCCTGACGCCTCCGAGGACGCACCCGCCGCTGATGTTCACCCACCTTCACGTCCATTCCGAGTATTCCCTCCTCGACGGGCTGTCGAAGGTGGAGCCGCTCGTGAAGCGGGCGAAGGAGCTCGGCCAGGACGCCCTCGCGGTCACCGACCACGGTGCCCTCTATGGCGCCATCGAGTTCTACGAGACGGCGAAAAAGTACGGCGTGAAGCCGATCCTGGGCATTGAGGCGTACGTCGCCCCGAAGTCGCGCTTCGACAAGGATCCGAAGAGCCGCTGGCCCCACCACCTCACGATGCTCGCCACGAGCGAGGCCGGCTACAGCAACCTGATCAAGCTCAGCAGCGCGAGCCACCTCGAGGGCTTCTACTACCGGCCGAGGATGGACAAGGAACTGCTGGAGCAGCACTCGGACGGGTTGATCGTGCTCTCCGGGTGCCCCTCGGGCGAGTTCATGACGGCGCTGCGCGAGGACGACGAGAAGCGCGCGATGGAGGTCGCCGGCTGGTACGCCGACGTCTACAAGGGGCGCTACTACCTCGAGATGATGGACCACGGGATCGCGCAGTTCTCTGCGCTGATGCCGAAGGTCGCCGAGATCGGCAAGCGGATGGGGCTGCCGCTCGTCGTCACGAACGACTCACACTACACGCAGCCCGACGACCACCGCGCGCACGAGGTGCTGCTCTGCATCGGCTCGAACACGACGGTCCACGACGAGAAGCGCTTCAAGCTCGACGGCAACACCTTCTACCTCCGCTCTGAGGCGGAGATGCGCTCGGTGTTCCCCCACCTGCCCGAGGCCGCCGACAACACGCAGGCGATCGCCGAGCAGGTCGACATCAAGTTGAACTTCGGCCGCACGATGCTGCCCGACCCGGGCGTGCCCTCGGGGACCACCGCGCGTGACTGGCTCCGCGAACTGTGCGAGGCCGGCCTCTACCGGCGTTACGGGCACCCGACCGAGTCGCAGCACGAGCGGCTCCGCTACGAACTCGACGTCGTCGGCCAGACCGGCTTCGACGAGTACATGCTGATCGTGCGGGACATCGCGCACTACGCGAAGCAGCATGGCATCCGCATGGGCGTCCGCGGCTCCGCGGCGTCCTCGATCATCCTCTACA
>SCTU01000306.1 GCA_004297315.1 Dehalococcoidia bacterium
CGCTGGCCGTCGAGGCCGCGCTTGAGGAACTGGCGTTTGGCGGTGTCGGGCGTCAGCGTCTCTCCGAGGAGGCGTCACTGCTCCGAAGCTTCCGGGCCTCACTCGCCGGCTCGGGAGATGCCGCTCACACGCGTTGGAGCGTGCTCGCCGGGGGCGGACAACTCTCGCCACCACGGCGGGGCCACCTGCATCTCGTGACCGCGTAGTCCGCCGGCTCGTCTGGCCGCGCACGCTACCATCGACGACGCAGCCGGAGGTCGCTGATGCCCCTGTCCGTTGCCGACCGTCTCGACATCCAGGAACTGATCGCCCGCTACAACCACGCGATCGACTCCGGTGACGCTGCCGCCTGGGCGGCCACCTTCACGGCGGACGGGACGCTCGACTCCGGCGGCCGGACGTACGCCGGCGTCGAGGCGTTGCGCGCCTTCGCGACAGACTTCGCGGAGAAGTTGCCCGGATCACGTCACTGGACCGCCAACCTCGTGGCTGAAGGCGACCATGACGAGGCGACGGCGCGCTGTTACCTCCAGGTGTTCAGGGCGGGAGGCGGCGAGCCAGCGGCGCTCCTCACCACGGCTCGCGTCGAGGACAGGCTCCGCCGCGTCGCGGGCGAGTGGCGCTTCGTCTCCCGGACCGTCGTGCGGGACTGAGCGCGGCCCCGACCCCATCCCGGCGACGGCCGGTCGCCGTCAGCGGCCCTTCTTCGCCTTCTCCTCGACCGCACGCCGAGGCCGCGGCCCCGCCGTCACGAAGGCGAGTGCAAACGCGACAGCGAGCGCGACGACGAGGTCGACCATGCCTGGATACTCGGCAATCTCAGCCCAATGGCGCAGGGGAGCATGTCGCCTGTCCCTCCGGGCGAGGCCGTGGGTAAGATGGATATGCTCATTTCGATTAGCCCATCACTGGATTTCGCGGAGTCTCGATGCCTCGACAGTTCCAACTGGCGATTCTGACCCTGATCGGTGCCGGCGCGCTTCTCGGTGCAGTACTCGTGGCGACCGGCGCGGGCGGCGAGGACGACCTCTCCGTCCGTTCGACCGCCCCAGGGGCGGTGCCGGCCGTCGCCGGCGTCTCGGCCACACCACGAGTCCAGGATTCGGTCGCGGCGTGGACGAAGAAATATGGTGAACCGAAGGGCACCGACTTCGCGCGCCTGCGGATCCCGTCGATCGGGGTGAACGCGCCGGTCGGAGCGTGGGCCGTCAAAGGGACGGCGATGCCCGAGCCGTACAGCGCCGTGGATGTCGCCTGGTACGACCTCTCAGCGTTCCCCGGACAGGGGGGCTACCCGGGTGACGGCAAGAACGCCGTCTTCGGCGCCCACGCCGACCTCAACCGGGAGATTGCCAGCGTCGGGCAGCGATATACCGGCCCGGCGGTGTTCTGGGACCTCGACCAGCTGCGGCCGGGCGACCGCGTCGAGGTCGACATCAACGGCCGCACGTTGAAGTACTCCGTGGTCTGGGCCCGCGAGGTGGATGCCGAGACGACCGACTGGGGCAAGCAGTGGAGCAACAACGTGAAGGTGGACTCGATCACGCTGTACACGTGCAGCGGCAAGTTCAATCCCGACACGCATGAGTACAGCACCCGGCTCATCGTCCGCGCGGAGCGCGTCTCTTAGCGGGTGAGCCCGGCCACGCCCCGATGCCCGAGGTCCAGCCGAGCGCCCTGAAGTACAACCATTCCCCTACGGCGATGGCGACCATCCCCGCGCCCAGGATCCAGAACGCCGGATCGGTCCATACCGGCGAGCGCGGCATGTTCATGCCGAAGGCTCCGGTGATGAACGTCAACGGCAGGAACATCGCTGTCAGGACGGTCAGGCGCTTCATCACGTCGCTGAGCTGGTTGTTCACGTTTGAGAGGTGGACCTCCAGCGCCCCTGTCATCAGTTCGCGGTAGGAGTCCACGATCTCGAACAGCCGGATCAGGTGATCATGGACGTCGCGGAAGTAGAACAGGTGCTCCTCGCTGACGATCCCGTAGGCCGGCGAGGTGAAGCGCGTGAACGTGTCGAGGTGAGGCGACACGAGCTTGCGCAGCAGCACTCCGTTGCGCTTCATCGCAAGGATGCGCTCCAGTAGGGCGCGGTCCGGGCGCAGGACGATGCGGTCCTCCACGTCGTCCACGTCGTCCAGCATCTGGTCGAGCACAGGGAACAGCGAGTCCACCACGCGGTCGGCGATTGCGTACAGCAAATATCCCGCGTCCGAGGCCAGCATGGACGGCAGCCGCGCCTCGAGGTCCTCACCGGGGAGCAGCGCGTGCAGGTGCGGGTCGCGTCCGGTCAGCACCCAGTTCGGCCCGACTATGACGTCGAGTTCGTGCTCCTCGATCGCGGGCAGGGCTGAGGCATAGCCCACGCCGTGCATCACCAGCACCGAGTAGTGGTCGAACTGCTCGAGCTTTCCGCGCTGTCCGCGGTGCTTCAGGTCCTCGACCGTCAGATGGTTGAGGGCGAGAGCGGCCGAGACCGCGTCGATCTCCTCGATCGACTCTTCGTCCATGTCGAACCAGACGAGCGCCTTTGGGTCCGCGAGCAGCGCGATCCCATCCTCCAGCGTGAGATCGAGGGCGAGGGTGCGGTCGCTGCGGCGGGCGCGGACGGTCAGCACCTCAGACGTAGCGGGCGCTGACCATCAGCGCCACCGCGATCAGTCCGAGCACGGCGCCGACCCGTGCGCCCTGGCGCAGTCCTGCCTGCAAGGACGTCATTTCAGCCGCCTGCGCCGCCGTGGGCGCGCCGCTGATCTGCGCGCCGAGCGCCTCCATCCGCTTCATCGCGCCGCCTGCCCGCCCGCCGATGGCGGCCGACGCGACCGATGCCACCAGGCCGAGGCCAATCGCCCAACCCCAGGCGGTGGTGAAGAGGTCGCCGAAGCCGTAGCCGGGTGTGCGCGCGACCAGCACGAGCCCCATCAGGATGGTCACCCCGGCTGCGCTCGAAAGCACTCGAGGGAGCACCTTGCCGATCGCACGCATTGCGGGCGCCTGGACCGCTGGCCCGGCCGCCCGCAACTGAGGCTCGACCACCCAGGCCATCACGGAGGCGCCACCCACCCAGACAACACCAGGTAGCACATGGAGGATGCGGATCACCACGAGTTCGGGACTCACGTCTGGCTCCTTCTCCCGCGCGAAATGGCAGGACGACGACTGACGCCCGTAGGCGGAAAGATACCGCGCGATCAACCGGAACTTAACTCTCGCGCGGGCGTCGGCTCGAATCTGGAGAGCCTCGTCGCTGTCGTGAGGATATAGAGAAAGCCCTTGTAAGGGGAGGCTTATCCATTATAGTCGCGCCGCCTGACGCCGCGCGGCGGCACGGGCGCGCGTCCTACCGCCTCAGAACCCTCGAGGAGGCTCTCGTGACCAGTCCACACGCCGCCCAGATCAGAATCCTCCTCAGCGCCGCGCTTGCACTCTTCACCTTCACCGTCGTGATCGGCATCCTCAACGGCACGGACCTGGTCGAATTCGGCCATAAGGCCCTGCTCACCCACGTCCACGTCGGTACCCTCGGCTGGATCACCATGAGCGTGATCGCCGCCTCACTCTGGCTGTTCGGGCTGGGTGACCCTGCGGGGAAGGACGCCGGGCTGGTGCGTCTGCTCGGCTACGCGACGCCGCTCACGATCACGGCCTACGTCCTCGCCTTCCTCACCACCGGCAGTAACGTCCGCCCCGCGCTCGGCACGCTCGTCGGCCTCGTCATCCTCGTGGCGTTCGCCTGGACGGTGAGGTCCGCCCGCGGCCGCGTACTGAGCGTCCCGCACGTGGGTATGCTCGCTGCCTTGCTGATGTCCGTGCTGGGCGCCGTGCTCGGCATCCTGCTCGGCCTTCGGCTTGCCGGGAACGACTCGATTTCGGAGACCACCGGCGAGGCTCACCCGGCGGCGATGGTCGTCGGCTTCCTGGTCCCGGTCGGCATGGCGCTGATCGAGTGGGCCCTGGACGGCACCTCCGTGGCCCGCCGCGCGACGGTCGCCGGGATCGTGCAGATCGTCCTGCCCGTCCTGGGCGGCATTCTCGTGATCATCGGCCTGCTCGCGGACATCCTCCCGCTCGTCACGCTCAGCCTGCCGTTCGAGGTCATCGGCCTAATCATCCTGATCGTGCGCATGCGCCCGGCGGTTATGGCCACGTCGCTCATGGCGCGGACGACCGCACGCCACGGGCTGATGGCGCTCGTCTATCTCGTGGTGAACCTGAGCATCCTCGTCTTCCTGATCGTCAAGTACTTCGCGAAGGAACTCGACCCGCCGGCGCACCTGCTGCTCGCCCTGGATCACTCGATCTTCATCGGCGTGATGACCAACGGCATTCTGGCGCTGATCATGCGATTCCGGCGCACGGTGAGTGCGGCGGTCGACCACATCGTCTTCGTGGGACTCAACGCCGGCCTCGCCGTCTTCGTAGTCGGCCTCCTCGCGGAGTCCGCCCCGCTGAAGCAGGTCGCCACCCCGGTGATGGGTGGCGCGATCCTGCTCGCCGTTGCCACCGGCATCCCCGCCCTCCGAGGCGCCACACAAGATCCGAGTACATAGCGGGATCCACGGAGGCGGGCGTACTGCCGACTGCTGAGCCGTGCTAGCGGCGCTACGCTCCTGCGGTCGTGGGCGCAGTCGCGGGCCCGGTGCCGTACACGTTCGGACCTTCGCTAGGCTGGACGTAGAGGTAGATCAGGTAGATCCAGCCCAGCACGGGGATCAAGACCAGCAACAGCCACTTCCAGGACTTCCCGATGTCATGCAGCCGGCGGACGGCCATGCCGATGTTCGGGAGCAGGAATCCCAGGCTCACCAGCGACCCGATGACGCTCACGCCCAGACTCTTGTCGATCACGTTCGCGATGATGCCCACGATGACCGTGAAGAGCACCCAGTACCAGAACGTGCTGCGCCCTGCTCGTCCGGTGAAGACGGCATAATTCTGCAGGGCATATCGGACAGCGTCGGTAAACGTCATGGCTGACCCCTCATCCATAACCCCACCGTGGCGCAAGGTACCACACGCCACCTCCCCCACCGGCACTTACATCACCCTCGTACTCTGTGCGGCACGATCTAGATTCCGGGGAGGCTGACGATGGCGTACGAGGACATCATCTACGAGGTCGACGGGCCGATCGCGACGGTCCGGCTGAACCGACCGCAGTACCGCAACGCGCAGTCCCTTCGTCTGCTCGACGAGGTAGGGCTTGCCTTCGACGAAGCGGGGCGCGACAAAGAGGTCCGCGTCGTCATCGTCCGAGGCTCCGGCGGCAACTTCTCCTCCGGCCACGACCTCGGCACGCCGGAGGGCATCGCCTATCGCGAGTCCCTTGGCGCGGAGGGCGGCCTCGACCGGTACGACCAGTTCAAGCGCTACAACCTCGACCTGCTGATGCGCTGGCGCAACTTCCCGAAGCCCACGATCGCGATGGTCGAGGGCTACTGCATCTACGCCGGTTGGATGCTGGCCGGCTGCCTCGACCTCGTCTTCGCCGCGCAGGACGCGCGGTTCCTCCCCGGCTTCATCGAGTACATGTCCGTCCCGTGGGACCTCGGCATCAAGCGCGCGAAGGAGCTCGTCTTCGAGAGCCGGTTCCTGAGCGCGCAGGAGGCGCAGGACTACGGCTTCGTCAACCGCGTCCTCGCTCCTGAAGATCTCGAACGCGAGACCTACGCCTACGCACGCCGCGTCGCGGAGAACCACCCGATGACGGTGCGGATCTCAAAGGTCGCGATGAACAAGGCGCAGGACGCGCAGGGATACTCGAACCACCTCGAGGATGTGCTGGGCGACTACATGGCTTGGTCGTCCTATATGGCCGGCGAGTCACGCATGCAGGGCCAGCGCCGCCTTGCCGCGGTGGACCTCGCCGTACGTGGCCTCCGAGGCGACCGCTACGGCCTCTCGGGCACCTCGGGCGTCTAGGCTGGGCCGGTGTCGGGCGGCACCGGCCGTCGCGGCGTCGGCGTCAGCAGGATCAGCGCTGCCGCCGCCACGTACGTGCCGATGAAGAGGTGGAACGCCGCCGAGTACGACCCGAAGTGGTCGTAGGCGAAGCCCGCGAACACCGGCCCGCCCGCGCTCGACACGATCGTGAACGGCTGCGCCAGGCTGCGCACGGTGCCCAGGCTCAGCCGGCCGAAGAAGTCCGCCCACACCACCTCCTGCACCGTGATCACGCCACCAATGCCGAGGCCGAGCGTGAAGATCGAGGCATAGAGCGGCGCCAGGGTGTGAGACATGAGGATCAGCGTGATCCCCAGCCCCATCAGGATGAACTCAGAGGCGGCACATCGACGGATCGGGAACCGGTCGAGCGCGATCCCCCAGAGCGGCTTCGAGAGCAGGCCGGAGATGCCGATCATCCCGAACGCGCCGGCCGCCTGCGCGCGCGTGAACCCCGCGTCCGTCATGTACGGGATCAGGTGCAACAGCAGCGCGCCCATCCCCGTGCTGGCCAGGCCAAACGTGGCCACGAGCATCCACAGCGTCGGCGTCCGCGCCGCGGCCTGTCGCGTCCACCGCACGTCCGAGGCCACCCGCGCCGACACGAGCGCGCCCTCGGCGGGGGCGCCGTCGCCGTCCGGCCGCAGGCCGAAGTCCTCGGGCCGGCGGCGCATCGCGACCAGCGCGGCCGGGATCACGGTCGCCCAGACCGCCACGCCGATCGCCGCCCACGCCGCCCGCCACCCCCACTCGTCGATCATCCGGTCGGCCACCGTCGGCAGCACGAGCGCGGCCACCGACGTCCCCATCACGCCGATCGCGATTGCCCGGCCGCGACGCCGCACGAACCAGTTCGAGAGTGCGACGTTCACGACGAGGTTGCCCATGCCGATCGAGCCGACCGCCACGAGCCCCGAGCGCACGAGGTAGTACTGCCAGAGTTCCTGGACCTGGCCCAGCGCGATGAAGCCGAAGCCGCCGATGATCGCGCCGCCCACCATGAGCGCGCGGCCACCGCGCACGTCCATCCGGCGCCCGATCGCGACACCGAGGATCCCCGTGACGAATGTCGTGAGCGTCTGACCGAGCGAGATGTCGGTGCGCGACCAACCGAGTTCCTCGGTCATCGGCTTCAGGAACACGCCCATCGAATACGCCGTGATCCCCATCGACATCATCGAGGAGACGAACGCGACGGCGACGATGTACCAGCCGTAGTAGAACTCGCGCCCAAAGACCCGGGTCGGCAGCGGCAAGCGCGCCGGTTTTTCGATCGTCACGCCGACCGTGTCAGCCGGTAGCGCCATCGCGGACCTCGGACCCGTCGCGGGGATTCGGCGGGAGTGTACGCCGCGCCGTCCAGTGCTTCGTCCCGCCGCTAGCCGAGGCCGCCCGAATTAACTCACTCGATGTCGAGCACGGCCTTCCCGGCGACCTGCCGGCCGAAGAGCGCCGCACCGGCCTCCACGATCCGCGACCACGACCCGCGCCAGCCGACGTCTACCTGCAGTTTTCCCGCCTGCATCAGGCTCATCAGATACGCGATGTCCTCGCCCGAGTGCGGGCCTTTCGTGAACGCCTCGATCGTCCGCTTCATCCCGACCAGCGACGGGAACGCCGCCGGCTCCTGCGAGGTGGTGCCGATGCACTGCACCACGCCGCCCTCGGCGAGCAGCCCCCACACCCTCACCAGTTGCGACCCGCCCACGCTGTCGATCACGACATGGATCGGGCTCGCCACGCCTTCGAGGCCCACGACGACCTCGGCGGCGCCGAGCGCGCGCAGCCCCTCACCGCGCGCCGTCGAACCCACGCTCGCGACCACGTGCGCCCCGCCGAGGGCCGCGAGTTGCACCGCGAACCGGCCGACGCCGCCCGACGCGCCCGTGACCAGCACCCGCCGTCCGAGCAACGCGCCCGACCGGCGCAGCGCGCGCAGGGCGGAGACACCCGCCACCGGCAGCGTCGAGGCCAGCCCAAGGTCGACGTCGTCCGGGACCATCGCCAGTTCATCGAGGTCGACGGCGCGCCGTTCGGCCCAGCCGCCCTGCGAGCCCATCGTCGTCACCACGCGCGTCCCCTCGGCCGGGCCGCCGCCCGACGCCGCCCGCAGCACCACGCCCGAGGCGTCCCAGCCCGGCACGAAGCCCGCCGGCCGCGACTGAGCGCCGCGCAGGTCGCCGTAGTTCAAAGAGATGTGGCG
>SCTU01000307.1 GCA_004297315.1 Dehalococcoidia bacterium
GCCGCCGACGTCGGATTTGTGGGCGATGTCCGGCGAGACGATCTTCATCACGACGGGGTAGCCGACGGCGTCCGCCGCCTCGACCGCCTTCTTCTGGCCTTTGGCGAGGATGGCGCGGGCGACGGGGATTCCCGCCTCCGCGAGCAAGTCCTTCGCCTCGACCTCGCTGAGCAGCGTCCGCCGCTGCTTTCGGGCGGTCGCAATCACGTCTGACATGTTCGGTCACCTCCGGGCGGGTAGGCGCCGCGCTCCGCCCGGCCGGGCGCAGGGGCGCGCGCATCGTATCGGCGGCTCGGTACCCGGACAACTTGAATCTCCGCGGCCCGCGAGGAACGCCCAGGCCAGAACAATCGTTCCCGCCTCGGGACTCGCTTCGTTGCGCGGGCGCGGCTGGCGGGACACGATGCGCGGATGCCGCTGCCATCATTCGCCGCCTTCCGGCGCGCCGCCCCCAAGCCGCCTGAGCAGCCCACGCCAGCGGACGAGGTCGAGCCGCGTCCGTTGCTCGTGGTCGGCCTCGGCAACCCGGGGGTGGCCTACAGCGGCACACGCCACAACGTCGGCGCCTGGTGCATCGCCGCGCTCGCCCGGAAGTACCGCGTCGAACTGAAGCGCGAGGGCCACGTGGACTGCGCCACGATCTCGGTCGACCACCGGCGCGTGACGATCGCGCGGCCACGCTCGTTCATGAACGACAGCGGCGGGCCGGTGGCGCGGGAGGCACGTCGACTCCACGCGGCACCCACCCAGGTGCTGGTGATCTACGACGAACTCGACCTCCCGGTGGGGCGGACGCGGATGCGCCTGCAGGGATCGAGTGGGGGCAACAACGGGATGAAGTCGCTGATCGCCGCGCTTGGCAGCGAGCAGTTCGCGCGCATCCGCATCGGCATCGACCGGCCGTATGACGCGGGCGCGCCCGTCCGCGACCCGGAACGGGTCGCGAAGTGGGTGCTGTCGAAGCCGAACGCCGCCGACCGTGCACTGCTCGAGGCCGCCGTCGAGCGCGTCGCCGCGGCGGTCGAACTCGCGGTACGCGAGGGGTACGAGCCCGCGATGCGCCTGGTGAACGCGGACGAGACCGGCAAGCCGCTCGCGTAGCCTGCGCCACGCCGTCACGGCGGTCTACACTGTCCGAGTCACGGCCATTCTGCGCGAGGGCCACCCCCCACGGGGCGGCCCCGTTACCGCGTGGGCGGCCGAACATCGGAAGCGAGCACCCTCGACGTGAGTGACCTTTCGGCGCTGCTGCCGGTCCTGCAGGCGGTCGACCCGCTGCCGGAACTCTTCGCACGCCTCGACGAGGGCCGCCCGGTGCGCGCGGGCGTACCGGACAGCGCCAAGGCGGTGACGGCCGCGCTTCTCTGGCGGCGGGCGCGGCGGCCGGTGCTTTACGTCACCGCACGCGAGGCCGACGCGCAGGCCGCGGCCGAGCAGTTACGTCTCTGGGCCGGCGAGGCCGCCGTGCACTTCCCTGCGCCGGGCGCGCTTCCGTACCAGCGCGAGCCCGGCGACACGGAGGTCACATGGCAGCGGATCGGCGTGCTCGCGCGGATCGCCCTCGCCTCGTCCGGCGGGACGCCGCCGCTCCTGGTCGCATCCGTCGCGGCGGTCGCGGCGCACACGATGCGGCCCGCCGACCTCGGCCGCGGACCCGGACGGCTGCGACGCGGCGACCGCGTCTCGCTGGAGGCGCTGGCGCTCGGCCTCGTGGAGGCGGGTTACGCCGTCGTGCCGCTG
The DNA here is from genome assembly GCA_004297315.1 of Dehalococcoidia bacterium. Lineage (GTDB taxonomy): Bacteria > Chloroflexota > Dehalococcoidia > UBA2979 > UBA2979 > SURF-43. The sequence continues at coordinate 1,741 of SCTU01000307.1, forward strand.
GTCGAGATGCCCGGGCAGGCGGCGCGGCGCAGATCGGAAGAGC
>SCTU01000020.1 GCA_004297315.1 Dehalococcoidia bacterium
GCTCTTCCGATCTGTGCGCGAGAAGGTGACATGCGTGGTGCCGCTCTCTGCAACCTCGGCCGTCACGCCGTAGCCGCTCTCGAACCCGCGCAGGCCGTCCCACAGTCGGATCCCCTGGCCGAGCAGGATCGGCGCGATCGCAACGTGAAGTTCGTCGATGAGCCCGGCTTTGAGGAACTCACGGACTACCGTGGGGCCACCTCCGATCCGCACATCGAGGCCGCCGGCCGCTGCGGTCGCGGTGGCGAGCGCCGCCTGCGGCGTCGCCGAGAGAAAGTGGAAGGTGGTGCCACCCTCCATCTCGAGGGTCGGGCGCGGCTCGTGGGTCAGGACGAAGACCGGCGCGTGGAAGGGTGGGTTCTCGCCCCACCAGCCACGCCACTCGGGATCGTTCGGGTGCAGGTGGAGCCCGAACATCCCCGCGCCCATGATCTCCGCGCCGACCCCCTCGAAGTACGCGGCCCCGTACTCGTCGTCGACGCCGGTCGTACCGGCACCGGTCGCGTCACCGAGGACGCGCGAACGGAACGTGCGCGTCGCGGTGTACGCGGCCACCAGGCGGGACCAGTCCTCGCCGAACGGATCTTCAGCCGTCCCGTCGGTCGTCGTCGCGAATCCGTCCAGCGAGAGGTTCAGGTCGGCACGTACGCGCATCGAGGGCTCCTCACATCGTCGTCGGCGCGCGGAGTCCGGCGCGCGTGCTACACCCCGAGGGAGTCCGCGACGTCCTTAAGCCCTAGCGACTCGAGGCGGGCGCGGCTGGGCATGCTGGTCTGGGTGTCCCAGCCGGCCTCGCCGAACCAGTCGTTCTTCATCGTCTCCAGGTCGACCGTGACGCCCTCGTGCGGGCCGGCGGTCTGCGGCGGGGCGCCGAGGATCCGGCCGGGGACGGTGCGCCCGGCGGGGTTATTGCCGTGCTTCACGGCGAAGGCCATCCGCAGGTTCGCAATCCGCTCGCCCGCGCGGTCGAGTTCCTCGTGCGTCGTATCCCAGCCGGTGACGAGGTTGATCCACTCGGGGATCCGGTCGGTGGGGGACATCGTGTAGATGAAGTAGCACATGCCCGCGCTGTTCATGACGTGGGCCTGCTCGTGCGCGGCCTTCAGTTGCGGGCCTCGCTCCGAGGTCTGCCGCCGGTCCTTCGGGCCCTGTTTCATCGTCGGGAACTTGCTCGACTTCCCCGGCGACCAGAGCGTGTGCCGCGCCGGCGTGGGGTCGAGGGCATACGAGGCCGCGAAGCCGACGTCCAGCTTCGGGTCGTGCATCGGCGGCTCCTCGCCGTCGATCGAGGTCAGGTAGTCGGCGGCGTTCCCGCCGATCTTCTGGGCGGCGATCCGCGTGCCGTCCGCGAGCAACTCGCCGAGGTTCCCCTCGCGTCTGCCGATCGCATGCAGCGTCTGGAGCACGCCCGAGGCATTCGCCCAGGTGAGGTCGACGCCGTCCGTGTCCTCCTTCGTCAGGAGGCCGCTCATGTAGCACTCGATGGCGAAGGAGATGGTGGCGCCGGTCGAGATCGTGTCCAGGCCGTACTGGTTGCACCAGTGGTTAATGGCGATCATCGCGTCGGTGTCGTTGACGCCGTTCATTACGCCGAACGCGCCCATCGTCTCGTACTCGGGACGGTGGGTGTGCTTCGGGAAGGCGAACTCGCCGCGGTCGCCGCCGTCGATTGACTCCGCGCCGCAGGCGACCGGGCAGTGCCAGCAGGCGTACTTCTTCTCCATGCTCGCATTCACTGCCGGCCCGTTCATCTCCGCCATCGACATGTGGTCGACGAGGTCGACGACGCCGACGCCGCCCCAATTGAGGACGGGCGCGTCGCCGTTGATCGCCGAGTTCGCCGTGATCCCGGTGGTGCCGAAGGAAGTGAAGAAGGTCTTCGATGCCTGGTTGAACCCCTGGAGGCTGGACTTCACCGTCTGCAGGACGTCCTTCGTCTGCGCCATGATCTTCGTCTCGGGCTTGACGACGACGGCCTTCAGTTTCTTTGAACCCATGACCGCGCCGACGCCCGAGCGCGCCGCGAGCCGCCCTCGTTCATTTGCGATGCCCGACATAATCGACAGCTTCTCGCCTGCCGGACCGATGAGGGCGACGGAGATCTTCTTCCCCAGTTCGTCCTTCATCCGGTCCTCGGTGTCGATGGCGAGGCCGCCCCAGTAGGCGGCCGCGTCGCGCACCTCGACGGTCGAGTCGTCGATGTAGATGTAGGAGGGCTTCGGGGCCTGCCCGTAGACGAGGAGGGCGTCGTAGCCGGTGAACTTCAGGCTGGGGCCGAAGTCTCCCCCGCAGTTGGCGTCGCCCCAGCCGCCGTTCTTCGGCGACTTGCAGACGACCTGGAAGCGCTGGCCGAAGAGCGGCGTGCCGGTGAGCAGGCCGGGCATGAACCCGAGCACGTTGTCCGGGCCGAGGGGGTCGGCGCCCGCCGGGATGCGGTCGAAGAGCAGCCGGGCGCCCAGCCCGTAGCCGCCGAGGTGCTCCCGGTAGATCGATTCCGGAAGTTCATCAACCCAGTGCTGGCCGGTGGTCAGGTTGACGTTCAGGATGCGACCATTGAAGGCGCGCTCGGACATTGTTCTGCCTCCCCGGATGCCGCGCTCCCGCCGGGTAGCGGAACGTCCTTTATAGCGCTTGTCGCGTACGGTTGGTGGGTTCCCGTCACGGTCGACGGCACAGATGAGAACGGACGTGATCTCGTGGCTAACAGCTGGACCGTCGCCACCCTCCCGAACGGGCTTCGCGTCGTCGTCACCCCGATCCCCACGGCGCAGAGCGCGGCGGCCTCGCTCTGGGTCGGCGTCGGCTCCCGCGACGAGACGCCGGCGACGAACGGCCTCTCGCACTACATCGAGCACATGCTCTTCAAGGGCACCGAGCGCCGGCCGACGGCCGCGATGATCTCCGAGACGATCGAAGGCGCAGGCGGTGGGCTGAACGCCTTCACCACCAAAGAGGTGACCTGCTACTGGAACAACCTCCCATACGAGCGTGTCGCCACCGGGATCGATGTGCTGGCCGACATGATCCAGCACTCCGTGATGGAGTCCGTCGAGGTCGAGCGCGAGCGGACGGTGGTGCAGCAGGAACTGCGGCGCGCGAAGGACTCGCCGGGCAGTTGGGTGGGCGAACTGATCTCGGACGCCACGTACGGCAATCAGCCCATCGGCTGGCCGATCGGCGGCACGCTCGACACCGTCGGCACGATGCTCCGCGACGACTTCTTCTCGCACATGGCGACCTACTACCACCCGCAGAACGCCGTGCTCTCCGTCGCCGGCAACGTCGAGGTGGAGCGCATCGTCGACCTGGCCGCGCAGCAGTTCGGCGGCTGGAAGCCGGGCGCCGATGTGGGCCGCGACACCGCAAAGCCGGAGCGCCCCGCCGACTACATCCGCATCGAGGAGCGCGAGATCGAGCAGTGCAACCTCTCGCTCGCCGTCCTCGGGATGAGCCGGAACGACCCCGACAAGTACGCGTTGGACATCATGAACACGGCCCTCGGCCGCGGCATGTCCAGCCGCCTCTTCACCGAGGTGCGCGAGCGCCGCGGCCTCGCCTACTCCGTCGGCTCGGGTTCCTCGCGCTACCGTGACATCGGCTCGATGTCTGTCAACGCGGGCGTCACGCGCGACCATCAGGAGGAAGCGCTCCAGGTGATCATCGCGGAACTCCAGCGGCTGGCCGGCGAACGCATGGGCGAGGAAGAACTCGCGCGCACGAAGGATTACGCGGCCGGCTCGTTCCGCCTCGGCCTCGAAACGCCGATGTCGTTCGCCCAGCGGTTCGGCGGGCAACTGCTGCAGGACGGCGAGATCGAGCCGCCCGACGTCACGGTCGCGCGCCTCCGCGCCGTGACTGCCGAGGACATCCAGCGCGTGGCCACCCGGCTGTTCACCGACGCCAAGTTCTCGCTCGCGGTGGTCGGCCCCTCCGCCTCCCCGGACCGCCTCGACGGCATCCTGCACGGCGCGTAGGACTCAGCCGGGCCGGTCGCCAGCCTGACACCGCCCGCGCGGCGACGATGCCGCCGAGGGGCGCGGATGCGATACTCCCGCGGAGCGGGCATCCACCAACGATTACGCCTGGGGGCCGACCGATGCGTGCCACGATCTTCCACGCCCCGGGCCGCGTCACCGTCGAGGAGCGTCCCGCACCCTCCGCCGGCGCTGGTGAGGTCCGCGTCCGGATGGCCGCCGCCTCGCTCTGCGCATCGGACGTGCGTGTCTATCGAGGCGAAAAGTACGCCCTGCCCGGCGTGGTCCCCGGCCACGAAGTCGCTGGCGTCGTGGACCAGGTCGGGGCGGGCGTGAGCGGCATCGCCGAGGGCGACCGCGTCATCGTCTGTCCCATCGTCGCCTGCAACCAGTGCCGCTACTGCCTCGTGGGCCGTCGCAACCGCTGCGTCGCGCGCAAGACGCTCGGCTACGACCTCGACGGCGGCTTCGCGGAGTACCTCGTCGCCCCTGCGGCGATCGTCAGCGCCGGGCATGTGATCCCCGTACCGCCCGCACTCCCGCTCGACCTCGCCGCGATCGTCGAACCGTCGGCGTGCACGCTCGCCAGCCTCGAGCTCTGCGCCGTGGGGGCGGGCAGTTCGATGGCGATCATGGGAGCGGGGCCGATGGGGCTCCTCCACCTGATCCTCGGCCGCGCACTGGGCGCGGGCCCGATCATCGTGAGCGAACCCGTCGAGGAGCGCCGCGCGATCGCCCGGCGCTGGGGCGCGGACATCGTGCTCGACCCGGGCAGCGAGGATGTCACCGCCGCCGTGCGCGACGCGACCGGCGGACTGGGCGCCGACGCCGTGATCGTCTCGGTCGGCCTCGTCGAGATGGTGCCGCCGGCGCTCGCCCTCGTGCGGCCGCAGGGCACGGTCAACCTCTTCGCCGGGTTCGCGAAGGGTGCGCCGGCGGTGCCGTTCGACCCGAACCTCGTCCATTACGGTGAGGTGATCCTCACGGGCTCGCAGAACGCCACCACCGACCAGTACCGCCGCACAGTGGCGATGCTCGGCGGCGTGCCGCACATCGATGAGGTCGTGACCAACCGCTACGGGATCGAGCGCGCGCCCGAGGCGTACGAGTCGCGCCTCGCGCTGTCCGGGCTGAAGTCGCTCGTGCAGTTCCCCGGCGTCGACCCGCTCTTCGCGACCAGCCGCGCGGGGGCCGCGTGACCTTCCTCCGGCGCGGCGACGACCTCCGGCGCGAGGAGGCCGCACGCGACCTCGCCAACTCGCGCCGCGCCGAGGCGACCCGCCTGGGCGAGGCGTTCCGCAACGAGCGCACGCGTCGCGCGATCTCGCTGGGCGACGCCGAACGGACCACCCGTATCAACCGCGTCTACCTTGAGGCGATCGAGGAGGGCCGGTTGGAGGCGCTGCCAGCGCCGGTGTACACGCGCGGCTTCGTCCGCCTCTACGCGCGCTTCCTCGGCCTCGACGCCGACGCCGCGGTCGCCGCGATCCCGGAGGGGTTGCCGCGTCCGGCAGGCCTCGAGCCGATGCCGGGCATGCGCCGCACCGCCCCGCCGACCATCCCGCTGCCCCCGCTGACGCCGCCCGTGATCGTCGCGGGGGTCCTCGGGCTCATCCTGCTCGTGACGCTCGTCTGGCTCGTGCCAAAGGCGTTCGGCGGCGACGCCCCGACCACTGCCGGCAACAGCAGCGGCACGCCCACCGCCAACGCGCCAGCCGTCCGTAACGGCGAAGTGCCAAACCTCGTGGGCCTCGCACGCGACCAGGCGAGCAAGACCGTGACGGACGCCGGCCTCACGCCCCTCGTCTTTGAAGCGACGAACGCGGCGCCTCCGGGCCAGGTCTTCCAGCAGTCGCCACCCGCCGGCACTTCAATCGCCCCGGGCGGCACGGTCACCCTCTTCATCTCGCAGCCGCCACTCCCCGGCTCCACGCGTACCCCGACACCGACGGCCACGCCCGCGCGGTAGCGAGGCCGCGCGGGAGCCCGCAGCACGCGACATAGCCAGGCGGGCCGTTTCCGGACTCACCTGGCCGTGTGCAAACTGCGCCGAGAACGACTGCTACGGGACGACCGTGACCGTGCCCTTCATGTTCTGCGTATGGAACGTGCAGATGTAGGCGTACGTCCCCGGCTGGTCGAACGCGATGCTCGCCGTCTCGCCTGGCTTCATGACGTGGACGTCGCTCGTGCCGGTGAGTGCGACCGAGTGCGTGAAGTTGTCCGCATTCGTCCACGTGACCGTCGTCCCCGCTGGCACCTCGATGGAGACGGGGGCGAAGCGGTAACTGCGCGGGAGCGTGACGGCGGACGTCTTCACCGGAGTCGCCGCGCTTGCCGTGCAACCAGCGGCAGCCACGATGGCCACGGCCACGAACAGGAAGGCGACCGACCGCCGGATGTTCATCCGACGGTCGCCTGCCGTGCGGCCGTCAGACTCGGCGACGTCACGTGGCGCGTGACTCCGACGAAGATCAGCGCGAATGCGGCCAGGTCCAGCACCTCGGAGATCGTGTGCGCGAAGAGGAACACGGTCCAGTCGAGGTGATACGTCATGTAGCTGATCTCAGCGAGGGCGTAGAGCGTGAAACCCCAGCCCAGCGCGCGCTTCTGCCCGTTGAACGAGCGGGACGCGAAGTAGGCGGCTGCCAGGAACGCCGCGAGGTGGACCACCAAGAAGAACGCCGGCGGGAATTGGTTCAGTACGCTGCCGATTGGCATTGAAGTCCTCCGTATGTGCGCGCGTGTGCGCGAGCTCAGTTGTCGATGTCGCCCCTGCATGGCGCGGGCGGGGCGCGTCCGCTTCGCGGCGTCACCGTTGGCCACCGTCCCGATGCAGCCCGCAACGGACGAGGTCCGCCGTCGTGATGAGCATGCCCGCGAGCACGATCAGGTGAGCACGTGTGCCATCGCCTCCGGCGAGATGGCCAAGCGCGCCCTGGACCCCGGCCGCCGACTGTGCCGGCCCGTTCTGGCCTTGCCCCAGCAGAGAGCAGAACCAGACCGCCCCCACCGGCATCGAAGCGTGGTGGGCAAGAACGCCCGCCGCGCCCACCAGCAGCACCAGCACGCCCGCGAGGAAGAGCGGCGAGAACGGCCTCGACATCGCGAGGAGGCCGCGCTCGGGCGGCCGGTTAGCAGTGCCCACGGTCCACGACGCTTTCGCAGTGCGAGGCGGCTCGAATGTCCACCGACCCGAACTGGGCGAACGGGGCCATGAATCGCTCGACCGTGGCCGGCTGATCGGCCGCTGCGATCAGGTTCAGCTGGTGCGCCCCGTCCACGACCGCGTCCGCGAGGATCGTCACGCCTGACTGCGGCGCGCTGGCGAGCAGTTGGAGCAGTTGCGGCGCCGTACGCGCGTCACCCGCGGGGCAACTGGCGGCGTCGTGCTGGTGCTGGACGAAGAAGAGGGCCATGCGCATCTCCAATGCTTGCAGCGTCCGAGGCGGCGGCCGTCCTGGCGGACGGCCGTCGCGCCGGTGGCGATTAGTGGGCGAATCGAGACGGGAACTGACGGATGATCCCGTCGCTGAGCATGTCCGCCATCTGAAGGATCTGGTCGTGGACAACGTCGTAGGCGGCGATGTCCGCGGCGTAGTCGCCGTGGAGCCGCGCGACCGCTTCGGCAAGCGTGCGGTCGAGGTGGTCGCGCATCATCGCGGCCATCTCGTCGTGCGGCCAGCTGTTGGGGTTCGCGGCAGCGAGGAACGACGCGATCTCATCGGCGTTGGCGTACCAGCGATCGAGGGCGGCGCCCGTCGCGGCCTCGTCACCGGCCTTCGCCGCGGTGATCACGTCGCTCGCGATCAAGATGTGGTCGTTGAGCAGTGCCGTGAGCTGCGTCCCAGCCGCATCGCCATAGAAGGAGGCGACGGCCGCGCCGATGTCGCTCTGGTTGGCAAGAAGCCGAGTGGCCGTCGGGCCCAGGTCCGGGAGGGCGTCCGGCAGCGTGGCGGCGCTGACGATGTACTGGCGGGTCCAGACAATGTGGTCTTCCCACAGTTTCCGCATGTCGCCGCGGAAGGCTTCTCGCGACGCTTGCGGCTGATGATGGTCGACGTCGGGCGCTGCGAATACGGTCGAGGCGACCGCCACGCTGGCCAGTGCGGCCAGGGCAAGCAAGCCGGCGACGATCCGCTTGGGTGTGGGATGAAGCATCGAATGACTCCTCGGTTCGGGCGTTTCTATTGCTAGTTGTATCTGTTATAGACCGATGATCCCGGGGCGTCAACTCTTGTGCCAGTAGAAACTTGTATTAGAATGGCGACATGCTCGAACCCATGACCGACCGTGGGCTGGACGACCTGTCGGCGCTCGCTGACCCGGTCAGACGCCGCTTGTACCTCCATGTACTCGAACAGCCGGATCCGGTGAGCCGCGACGCAGCCGCGACGGCGCTCGGCATCACGCGCGCGCTCGCGGCGTTCCACCTCGACCGCCTCGTGAAGGCGG
>SCTU01000021.1 GCA_004297315.1 Dehalococcoidia bacterium
TAGAAGAGTACGCGGCGGTCGGCGTTTGGGAGTGCGAGCGTGTCCGCGATCTGCATGCCGATGTAGCAGGAGCGTGCGCCGTGCTCGGGTTGCTGCCCGATGGCAAGGTCGCCCGCGAGTGAGAACGCCCCGAGCACGTCCACGAGACGGATGCGCCCCGGTGCGCCGTGCGACGACTCGGACTCTGTCTGCCTCGTCATGAGAACCCCTGCCCACGGTGCCCGGGCCGTGGCCTGCCGGACGCAGCCATGCCTGACAGACTGCATCATGGCATGGCCGGCTGGAGTTGGGGATCTGCCGCGGTAAACCCGCGGCCTGTCCGAACTAACGACCACGCGGTGCTGGCACGGCGAGGCGCGCTTTGCTCAGCACGCGCGATCTGTCGCCTGCCGCCGTTACGTGAGCGGAAATCGAACATCGCCGGGCTGACTCCGTGTGGCTCAACCTCTGTAACTGTTCCCGACCAGCGCGGTCGGTCGTGAAGTCTCGCTGTAGGACGCCGGCAACGCGGATTTCACGAGGCGCATGTATCGGCGACTCAGGGGCGAAACGCTTGGCCTCGATGCTTTCGGCAGCCCGCCGTGCCGCGGGCTGGGAAGAAGGAGAGATGACGGCGGTCTCAAGCGGCCCAACGTTCCAGTTGATGGAGACGACGGTGGCCCGGATCCGCGCAGCGTTCGACGGGGGCCAGATCACAGCGCGACAGCTCGTGGAGATGTATCTCCAGCGGATCGAGGCCCTGGACAGGGCCGGTCCTCAGATCAACTCGATCATCACGGTCAATCCGAAGGCGCTTGAGGACGCCGACGCGGCGGACGCGGCGATGCGGGCTGGCGTCACGGGCAAAGCGCTCCTCGGAATCCCGGTAATCCTCAAAGACCAGATGGACGCGCTCGGCATGCCGACGACGCTCGGATCTGTGTTGTTCAAGGACTTCTATCCTGACCGGGACGCCTTCGTGACCGCCCGGCTGCGCGAGGCCGGCGCGATCATCCTCGGCAAGGCGACCCTGGGCGAGCTCGGCGGCGGTGACACGCACGGCACGCTTTTCGGCTCGACCCGCAACCCGTATGACCTCGAGCGCACCGCCGGCGGTTCGTCGGGTGGGCCAGGGGCGGCGGTCTCGTCGAACTTCTCCGCGATTGCCGTGGGGCAGGAGGGGTATGCTTCCATCCGTCGCCCCTCGGCATGGAACGGCATCGCTGGCATGCGTCCGACACCCGGCGTAGTGAGCCGCGCCGGCTCGTGGGGTGGGGGCCCCGACCGGGCGGGATCGTTGGGGCCAATGGCCCGCACGGTTGAGGACCTGGCGACGCTCCTCGACGTGATGGCCGGATACGATCCGGAGGATCCGGCGACAGCGTTTGGCGTCGGTCGCATCCCGCCGACGTTCACAACCTCGCTCCAGAAGGACGGACTGCACGGCGCGCGCATCGGCATCCTGCGGACGTCGATGGCGACGAACTCGGAGCCGGACTCGACGGACTTCAAGAACGTCACGGCGGTCTTTGACCAGGCCGTCGTCGACCTGAAGAAGGCGGGCGCCACCGTGGTCGACCCGGTCGAGATTCCCGGCCTCACCGAGCTGCTCGCAAAGCGCGCGGGCGACGGGACGAGCGCCGCTTTCGACGAATGGACGAAGCGGAGCAAGAACCCGCCGTATCCCACCGAAGCCGACCTGAAGGCGACCGAGGTCTACCAACAGGTCATGGCCCGGCGCACCGGCGCATCGATCCGCCAGCCGAGCGCGACAGCGCACTACGAGTACCTCCTCGCGCGCGAGACCCTGCTCACCCGGCTCTACCAGGTGATGGCGGACAACCAACTCGACGCGATCGTGCACAAGACCGTCGAGCACACACCGACGCTGATCCGCGATGGCGTGAACCCGCCGTACATCAACATGAAGGGCGCTCCGCACCTGAACACGTTCTTGATGGACGTGCCCTCGCTCAGCGTCCCCGACGGGCTGCCGGTCGGGATCACATTCCTGGGCCGCGGCTTCAGTGACGCGCAGATGATCCAATACGGCTATGCATACGAGCAGGCCACGATGCACCGTCGCCCACCGGCGAGCACGCCAGCATTGACCGAGGTGTCATCTTCGTAGTCAACCCGGTCCGGTGACACGAGGCCCGCCTGTTCGGCGGGCCTCGTGCTTGCTGCGCGCCAGTTGATCGTCGGGCGGATCTGGCCGGGGCTGTGAGCCGGCTCCGTTAGCCGGGAAGTGTGCTGGCGCCTTCTTGCAGGGCACGTCGCGCGCCAATGAGGCGTGGCGCCCAGCCCGCCACCACGATCGTCACAACGACGCCCGCCACGGCCAGCCCTGCCACCATGAATCCCGCGGCGTCCACGACGAGTCCGGCCACCAACGGTCCGAGCGAGAGGGCGGCGTCACCAACCATGCGGTAGAGGCCGATCGCCCTGCCTCGAGCGTGTGCGGGCACCCGGTCCACAATCATGCTGGACGGCAGGCTAAACGTGGCTCCTGCGATCGAGGCCAGCGCGATGCCGCCAATGAAGAGCCGTGGCTCACCTGCTGCGACGGAGCACAGGGTCCCGCCGGCCATCAGCAGCAGCCCCGGCACCAGTAGCCGTTCTCGCCCGAGACGGTCTGAAAGCGACCCGACCGACGGCCCGATCAGTGTCGTGACGCCCGCGGACGCCATCAACACGATCGAGAGCGTCAGCGCCGAGAGGCCAGCGGCGTCCCGCCCCGCCAGCGGGATGAGCGTGAACGCCGCCGCCCCGCGTGTGAAGAAGATCGCGAAGGCCGCGAGGTACGCCGGGGCCGCGGCGAGCAAGACCATGCGGATCCATCCTCCACCGGCCGTCCTTTCCGACGTGACGGTGATGCCCTCGTGTCTCGCCGGCTCAAGCGCCCGCGAACGATAGACCACGAGGAGTATCCCGCTGGAGAGCAGGGCCGCGATCCCGGCCCCGGCCAGTGCGAGACGCCAGTCACCCAGGGTCGACAGCAGTCCGCCGAAGCCCGGGCCGACGAATGCCCCCGCGCCGAGCGCACTGTGATACCGGGCGCTCGCCCGCCCGCGATGCTCCGGGGCTGCGGCGTCGAGGACGACGGTCAGCCCGACGGTCGAGGTGATCGCCGAACCGACGCCCGAGATCGCGCGAGCGAGCATGAAGGTCTGCAGGTCACCCGACCACGCGGCGACGAGGCTGCCACCGCAGATGGCGAGGCTGCCGGCCAGGAGCACTATGGCGCGCGGGTATCGCTCGGCGGCAATGCCGGCGGGGAGGTCCGCCAGCAGGCGTGCGACGGCAAACGCGCCGACGCCCCATGCGATGGCACCATAGGAGACTCCGAGGTCGCGTTGGATGTCCTTCAGCATCGGCGAGATTACGCCGAGGCTCAGCATGACCAGGAAGACGTTCGAGTAGACCGCGAACGGGCCTAGGCGACGCATGCTCACTCGGCGACCTGCAATCCTCCACCAGCCAGCCAG
>SCTU01000308.1 GCA_004297315.1 Dehalococcoidia bacterium
GTGACGCGGTCACCTGCACGTACACCAACACCAAGGACGCGACGCTGACGATCGTGAAGGACGCTGTCCCGAACGACGCCCAGGACTTCGCGTTCACCACCACGGGCACGGGCCCGGCCGGCTTCACCGGTGGGTTCTCCGAGGATGACGACGCGGACGGCACCCTGCCGGCGACGCGGACGTTCACCTTCGACGGCACTCAACTCGGCGCCAAGACGGTGGTCGAGGGCGTGACGTCCGGTTGGACGCTCACGAACCTCGTCTGCTCTGCGGGCACGGTCAACATCGGCACCCGCACGGCGAGCGTCACGCTGGCCGCCGGGGACGCTGTGACCTGTACGTACACGAACACGAAGAACGCGACCTTGACGATCGTGAAGGATGCTGTCCCGAACGACGCTCAGGACTTCGCGTTCACGACCACGGGCACGGGCCCAGCCGGCTTCACCGGTGGGTTCTCCGAGGATGACGACGCGGACGGCACGCTGCCGAACTCGCGGACGTTCACCTTCGACGGGACTCAGCTAGGGGCCAAGACGGTGGTCGAGGGCGTGACGTCCGGTTGGACGCTCACGAACCTCGTCTGCACCGCGGGCACGGTTAACATCGGTACCCGCACGGCGAGCGTCACGCTGGCCGCCGGTGACGCGGTGACGTGCACGTACACCAACACGAAGCTTCCGACGATCATCGTCCGGAAGGCGACGAGCGGCGGGACGGGCACGTTCCCGTTCAGCACGACTGGCGGCAATGGCCTTTCCGCCTCGTTCAACCTCACGACGGTGACGGCGGGCACTCCGGTGTCACAGTCCTTCCAGATCGCAGCGGCGGGCGTCGGCGGCACCTTCACGGTGACCGAGGGCACGTTGCCTGCGAACTGGGCATTCACGGGCGTCGGCTGCGAGATCCTCGTGGCCGGGGCTGGTGGGACGACCTTGTCCGCGCCGTCGAGTGTGAACAAGACGGCGACAATCACGAACCTCGCGGCGGGCGCCACGGTGCAGTGCACCTATGACAACTCCGCGAGCCTGACTACCAGGACCCAGGGATTCTGGGCCACGCACCCGGAGATCGCTCTGGGCGTGTGGAATGGCACACCGTGGTACCCCGGCGGCCCGACTCTCGGGCCGGTGGCTGACCACACACTGTGCGGCTTCAACATCAGCGACGGTGAGTTGATGGCCGGGTTCTGGTCGAACATCGCGAAGACCTCTACCGGTGATCGGCGCACCTCGCTCGAGCAGGCTCGGATGAAACTGCTGCAGCAGTTGCTCGCAGCGATCCTCAACAACGCCGCCTTCGGGTCGGCTCCGGGCGGCTCGATCTCGATCCAGAATGCCAAGGACGCCTACTGCGGCACCAACGTGACGGCGATCAACAACGCCGCCGCTGCGATGGCCGCCTTCAATGAGAGCGGCGACACCGGCATCTTCACCCCGGGAGTCTCGGCAGACGCGAAGCTCGCAAGGAGCATCGCCGAGCCTGACATCCCGAGTTGGGACGACACGATGCCAAACCCGTAGCGCTTTAGGTCGGAGTTCGTATGACGGGAGAGGGGGATCGTTTGATCCCCCTCTCCTCATTCCGGGCGCCGAACGTCCTCCGTTTTGACCCGACCACTGTTCGGCCAGCCCACCGTGTGCCTCCCAGCCACACTGCTGCGACGGCGTACTGCCTCCCGCAATGTTCCTGCAATGGCCTGTACGAGTTTCAATGATGCGGGGTAGGGCATCCAACCCTAGAAATCGTCAGAAAGCCCTGCTCTACTTCACACGGACGTCGACACCTACTCTTGGGCGGATCGGCAGCTTCGTGGCGGGGCGCGAGGACCGCAATGAATGTGCGCCTGCTTCGCTCGTGGTGGTACTGGCCCGCGGCCGGCTCGCCCGGCAGGACATTCCTCACATCCGTCCTCGTGCTTACGACAGGCGCGCTGTTTGTCGGCGCCCTCTTGATCGGCCAGGACTTTCGAAGCCACCGCAAGGCGGTCATCGACCACGCAAGCGAAGAAGCAGCGCGTGCGGCATACGAGGTCGATCAACTCATCGGAAGCCGCCTCAGCATCCTGAGGGCCATTGCCTCCGCCCCGTCATTCCGGGATAACAACCTGGACGCTGCGCGGCAATACCTCGCACGCCTCGATGCCGCCGCGCTTGGCTTCGACGGTCTCGTCTTCTTCGTCGATCCGTCCGGGATGATCCAGGCGAGTACCGACTCGCCGGGCCTGAAGGCGCCGCCGGAGTTACCCCTCGACATCACGGCCCGTCCGTACTGGCGTCCGCCGCTCGAGAGCGGCGAGGCGTACGTCGGCGCGGCCTTCATGGGCGTCCTGAGCCCGCCCCGACCCGTCCTCCCACTGCTGGTGCCCGTTCGGGACTGGGCAGGCAACGTCACGGGCCTGGTCGGCGGCACCCTGCTCCTCGAGCCGCTCTCCCGAGACATCGCCTTTGCGCCCGGCATCGACGCCGAAGTGGTTGACCGTGAGGGCCAGTTGATTGTGCGCGGTGGCCTCCCGACGTCCCCCACGGATGTCTCTCGTGACCCGCTGTATGCGCGAATGCGGACTGCTGGTAACGGCGTTTTCGTCGACGTCACCGGCTTGGACCAGAAGCCGGACGAACTGGTGGGGTTCGCCACGGCCCGGCCCGCCGGTTGGACGATCATCTGGGCGCAACCGTTGCAGGCGGCGCTCGCGCCGCTCGTCGACGAAGCCGCGCTTCAGTTCGGCGTGCTGCTCGGAGGCCTCGTCGCCGGCCTCGCCCTCGCCAACTGGGTAGCCCGCGCGGTGAACCGGGCCGAGGCGGCCGAGCGCGCCGTCCTGAGAGGCGAGCACATCGCCCGCGAGGCAGCAGAAGCGACGCTGCAGGAGCGCGAGCAAGAGGTCGAGAACATCTGCCACGACCTGCGCTCCCCGCTGTCCGTGATCTACGGCAGCGCGGTCTACCTCCGGCGGCGGGTCGCGCGCGCACAGCCCGTGACCACGCCAGTCCTTGAAGAGATGGTCAGCGAGATCGAGACGTCAGCGAGTCGGCTCGACGCGATGATCCAGGAGATGCTGGACGCGGCGCAGTTACAGGCGGGGCACTCGCTCGTGCTGAACCGCAATTCCGGCGACCTGACGGAGATCCTGCGCCAGGCGGTGGCTGAGCAGAAACGGAGCCGCGCGCTGGATATCCGCGTGAATGTCGACCGCGCCATCGTTGGCGAGTGGGATGGCCCGCGGATGCGGCGAGTCTTTGGGAACCTGCTCTCGAACGCCCTCAAGTTCAGCCCGGACGGCAGCGAGGTCACAGTCAGCGCGAGCATCGAGGTGGACAGTACGGGCGACCGCGCGCTGGTCCAGGTGCGGGACCGGGGTATCGGCATCCCGCAACGGGATCTTCCGCATATCTTCGAGCGGTTCGCACGAGGCACGAACACCGCCGGGATCGCCGGCACGGGGGTCGGACTTGCCGCCACCCGCCATCTCGTCGAACTCCACGGCGGCACGATCGACGTCCGGAGCCAAGAAGGCGAAGGCTCAACCTTCCTCGTCCGCCTGCCGCTGTCGTATTCCGCGGAAGCGGCCGCCACCGAGGCCCAACTGGCCTGAGCAGCTGTCTCTGGACACGTCGGACAAGAGGGGGAGGCGAGCTTGGCCCGCCTCCCTCCGTGATGCCGTACTCGCAGGCGCGATGAGGCTACGCGTTCAGCCAGACGTCCTGCATCTTCGTGTTGTTGTACATCGTCCTGTGCGTGCTGTAGCCCTGCACCTTCTTGTAGACCGCCGACTCCCCTGTCCCCCAGTAGTAGACCGACTTGGCGAGCACCGGCAGCGAGACCTTCTGCAGGTCGGCCACGAGCGCTTTGCGCTTGACCGGGTCGAGCTCGACCGTCTGCTTAAGGAAGGCCGCCTCGATCTCGGGCGTGGAGAGCTCCGAGTAGTTGCGCGACGACGCCTTCAGGTAGAACTCCTGCCAGATCGCGTCCGGGTCGTCCAGTTGGGAGCCGAAGCCCCACGGCACCAGGTCGAAGTTCCGCTTGTTGATGCGGTCGTAGGCGACCACGGTCTCCACGGGGTCTTGCTTCGCCTTGAAGCCGAGCTTGGCCAGTTGGTCGCCGGTGAAGAGGCAGAGGTCCTCGTAGAAGGAAGTGCGGACGAGCACGTTGACCTCGAGCCCGTCCTTGACACCGGCCGCGGCCAGCATCTTCTTGGCCTCGGCCACAGAGTTCGGGCCCTGCGGCTGGTAGCCGGGGAGCTTCTCGATCTCCGCTTGCGGCAGCGCCCAGTCGCCGTCCGGCACCAGGTAGCCGCCGAGAGCGCCCTCGCCCTTTGCGGCCACTTTGATCGCGTCTTGCTTGTTGATCCCCAGGTTCAACGCCTGGCGCACGCGTTCGTCGTTCCACGGGGCCTTGGACGTATTGTAGTTCAGCACATTGAAGCCGAGGCCGATCTGCCTGCTGTAGACCGCCTTCTCTCCCAGGTTGGCCTTGATCTGCTCCCTCGACCCAGCAGACAGGCTATCCGTCAGGTCCAACTGGCCGGCCAGAAGCGCCGCGTCACGCGATGCGGCCTGCGGCATGAGGTAGATGTCGAGGCCGTCGAGGTAGGGGCGCCCCTTGACGTGGTAGTCCTTGTTGCGCTCCATCGTGACCTTGACACCGCGCTCGTACCTCACGTCGCGGTACGGGCCGGTGCCGTTGGCCTTGTTCTTCCAGTCGAACTTGTCGTTGACGGCGTCCTTTTGCGAGTAGATCGCATTCATCCCCTGGGCGAAGATCGGCAGCATCGACAGCGGCGAGGCCGGGCGTCCCATCGTCATCTTCAGCGTGGTGGCGTCAGGCATTTCCATGGCCTTGATTACCTCGAACTGGATCTGCCGCGGCGGGATCAATCCCTTCGGCGGGTTGGCCTGCCGCTCGTAGGACGCCTTCACGTCTGCAGCCACAAACGGCGTGCCGTCGTGGAACTTCACACCCTGCTTCAGCTTGAAGACGTAGGTGAGCCCGTCCTTCGACACCTCCCACGACTCCGCGAGGTCCGGGATGATGTCGCCCGGCTTCTCGGCCGGCTTCGCCGGGTCATACTGCACGAGCGTGCTGAACAGCGGTTCCGCCGGGCGGGCGATGAGGTTGGTCGACGACGTGTGCAGGTCGAACGTCGGCGGATCGCCCGCCTGCGCCTGCTGGAGGCGGCCGCCCGACTTTGGCTGGACCGCGGCCGCCGTCTTCGCGGTCGCGGCCGCCGGCGCGCCGGGAGAACTCGCGGCTGGCGAGGGCTCGGTCTTCTTCGCCCCGCAGCCGATCAATGCTGCCCCGGCCAGTCCCGCCCCGGCCATGGAGGCTCCTCGGATCAGGTGGCGGCGGCTGATCGCGCCGGTCGGTGCGCGCTTCCAGAAATTCGTGTCAGACATGCGGACTTCCCTCCCTGCGCCCGCTAAATTCCGGCGGGCCCCCGGTTCAGAGCGAGCGCGGGAACCCTAGACCTCGACGCCAAGGAGCGTGTGGTGCAGAGGCACCAGCGAGACGGCCTCCATCGCCTGTGAGCGACCGCGTCACGTGTCGACACATCCGACGCAGATTCAAACAGCGATCACACTCGTACAGAGGCCAAATCTCCGCTTTCAAAGGAACTCAGCCCCGCGGCCGCTCGGATCGTCCGCCAACGTTCAGGCATTTGCTGCGTCCACCGAACCCCCGAAGCCCGCGACGCGTATCGGACTGTTGCCCTATACACGGGGTACGCACGAAGGAGACCGCATGACAGACCACGAAGTCGCGATTGTTGGAGGCGGCATCGCGGGGCTGACCGCGGCGCTGGTCGCGCGGCAGATCGGGCTGAGCACCGTCGTCATCGATCCTCTCCTCGGTGGCGGCCAACTGGTGAACATCGACCGCATCGACAACTACCCGGGCCTGGACGCGGCGAAGGGGTTCGAGATCGGGCCCCAAATCGCAGGCCAAGTAATGGGGTCGGGCGCCGCCTTCGACGTCACCACCGTCACCGGCATCACGCGCGGGCCAGAGTCGTTCACGCTCTCGCTCGACCGCGGCGGAACCGTGACGGCGCGCGCCGTGATCATTGCGGTGGGGTCGCAGGTGCGGTTCGCCGGGCTTCCCGGCGAGGAGGAATACCGCGGACGCGGCGTCTCGTACTGTGCCATTTGCGATGGGCCGTTCTTCGCCGGCAAATCGCTCGTGGTCGCCGGTGGCGGCGACTCGGCCGCCGACGAGGCGGTCCACCTCGCGGCGCTGGCGCGCCACGTCGTGATCGTCCACCCAGGCGTCCACATGCAGGCGATGGCCTGGGGCCGAGAGCGCGTGTCCTCGCAGGAGAACGTGCGACGGGTCGCCGGCGCACGCGTCGTCGCGATCCTCGGTGGCAGCGATGGCGTCACTGGCGTGCGGATCCGCGAGGAATCCGGCGCGGAGCAGGATCTGCCTGCCGACGGGGTGTTCCTCTACACGGGCCTCGAGCCGAACACGGCGTTTCTCCGCGGTGTTGTGGCGATGGATGAGAACGGGCACATCGCCGTCAACCACATGCTGGAAACGGACGTCCCCGGCATCTTCGCCGCCGGCGACATCCGCCAGGGCTCGGCGCGGCTGCTGATCGCCGCCGCGGGTGACGGTGCTTCCGCCGCCGTCCGAGCCGCCGAGTGGCTCCGTCAGGGCCGCACCGGCGCATAACCTCGAGTTACCGACCGGGCCTTCAGAGGCTGAGCGTTCTGTTACCGTGCGCCCGCACGTCTCTGTCTGTGAGGCGTCGAGAGGAGCACTGATGACCTCGAAAGCCGTCTCTGCAGCATCGCTCGACCAGTTGACCGACGGCGCGCGGGCGTTGCTGCGCGGGGCGGTCGACATCCATGTCCACGCGGCACCCGACCCGTTTACCGCACGCCGCACTGACTCGCGAGCGCTCGTGCGGCTTTCTCGCGAAGCCGGCATGGGCGGGATGGTGCTGAAGAGCCACGACTATCCGACGCAGCCGCTCGCATGGGCGCTGAACGACGAGTTCGACGGCATCGACGTCTACGGCAGCATGGCGCTGGACTGGGGCGTGGGCGGCTTGAACCCGGACGCGGTGCAGGTGTCGCTGAATATCGGCGCGCGGGTTGTGTGGATGCCCACGTTCGATGCGGCGAACTCGCGCGGACGCTCCGGGCATTTCTTCAGCAAGGGCCCGGGAATCAGCGTCCTCGACAATGCAGGCAAACTACTCCCCGCCTGCCACGACATCCTCGACCTGCTGCGCGCACACGACGCCGTGCTCGCGAGTGGTCACATCGCGCCGGACGAGACGCTCGCGCTGCTAC
>SCTU01000309.1 GCA_004297315.1 Dehalococcoidia bacterium
AGCCGCGTGATCGCGCTCATGACGGCGACCCAGATCGTGGGGCAGATCAGTGGGGGCATACTGGGCGACCGGTTCGACAAGCGGATCATTGCGATGACGTGCATGGTCGTGCACTGCGTCGCGCTGCTGTTGCTGGCCTTCGCCGTCAACATCGCGATGGTCATCGCTTTTGCGATGCTGCACGGTTGGGCGTGGGGCACGCGCGGCCCGCTGATGCAGGCGATGCGTGCGGACTACTTCGGCACCTCGAACTTCGGCAAGATCATGGGGCTGTCGTCGATGATCGTGACGATCGGGAACACGACCGGCCCGCTGCTCGCCGGGATTGTTGCCGACCGGACGGGCAACTACGAGGTCGGCTTCACGATCCTCGCGATCGGCGCGCTCCTCGGGTCGCTGTTCTTCCTCGCGGCGAAGAAGCCCGCCCCACCCCAGCGCTCCGCGGTCCTGCTCGACGAGGCCGTGGCATAGCCGACGCCTCTCCCCCGCGGGCGCGGGCTTCGACGTCCGATCATCCGCCGGCGACTTTCACGCGAAAGCCGAGGGCGGCGAGGCGGGCCTCGATGCGCGCCCGGTGGTCGCCCTGGATCTCGACGACGGCGCCATCGCGGGTCCCGCCTGCGCCGCAGTGTTGCTTGAGGTCTTTCAGGATCGCGTCCAACTCGGAGGCGGATCCGGGCAGGCCGGTCACCACCGTGACGGTCTTGCCTGCTCTGCCCTTCGTCTCACGCTGGATGCGCACGATGCCGTCGGCCGGTGGAGGCTGGGGCGCTGGTTTCCGCGCGGCGGGCACGCGGGCGGGCCGGGGCCTCGATCGCTCGTCGACGCCGCTGCCGTCGGTTGAGTAGACGAGCCGGGAGTTTGGGTCGGGCATCCGACTCAGCCCCGAACGCCGGGCCGCGGAAGCCGGGGGAGGAAGCGCGGCGTCCGGCGGGCGTAGTCGCGGTACTCCGGGAAACGTTCGGCGAGGAGCCGCTCCTCAACGCGGGCTTTCAACGAGAGCACCGCGACAAGTGCGACGAACGCGGCTGCGGCGCGGACGGTCGCGCTGACCACCGCGAGCCCGCCCGCCAGCAGCAGCAACCCGGAATAGATCGGATGCCGTATGAGGCGGTAGGGCCCGTCCACGCGCAAGACGGCCGTCGGGGACGGCGCCGGATGCGCCCGCAACTCGCGCCCCAGGCGGCGAGAGGCGACTCCAACCGCGGTCGCTCCGGCGATGGCGCCGCCCAGGCCCGCCGCACCCCGGGGGGAAACCGCGTCGCGGGCGCGCAGCAGCTCCAGCCCGAGCACCCCGAAGAGGAAGATTTGAAATGCGACGAGCAGCCAGCCGGCGCGGGTGTCCTCCCGGGGAGGCCTGCCGACGGGTGCGGCTGGGGTTCCGTCCATACTCTGGCCGCTCCCGGTTCGCTCATTCGAATGTCCCTTTTATGCTATGCCCGTCTGCCACGGCACCGTCAGGGGACCACGATCCTCATCGCCATACGTACAGGGCTGCACCAGCAAGCCCGCTTTTGTGTGCGCATTAGCGTTTTCTCGGAGCCCAAATCATAAGAACCCTGTATGCGAGAAGTGACGGCCGTCACATACTCACGGCGTGGTGGTAGCCAAAGCGGTCAAGCCAGAATGGCTCTGAACCCTTACGCAGAGGCGAGCCAGCCAGGACGATTGGAGACAGCGATGGCGGTTCTGACTTCCCTGTTCGCGATGCTCTGGACTGCGGCTCGAACCCGCGACGAAGGCCAGACGATGGCTGAGTATGGACTCATCCTTGCCGGAATCGCGGTGGTGGTCGGGGTGGTCGTGGTCACGCTGGGCACCGCAATCGCGGCCAAGTTCACCGCGATCGCCGGGAGCTTCGCCTGATCCGGGCAGCGCGCGTGTCGTCGGAGGCCGCTCGGGAACGGCCTCCGGGACACGCCCCGCATGGGATCGAGCGGCAGGATGACACACACTTACTTCCGCCGCTTCCTTCGCTTCCGTGAAGACGACCGTGGCCAGGCCATCGTAGAATTCGCCCTCGTCTCGGTCTTGCTCTTCACACTCCTCTTTGGCGGCCTGGACTTCGGACGCGCACTGAACGCGTGGGCGGTCGTGACTCACGCGTCGCGCGAAGGTGCTCGCGTCGCATCCACGCAGTGCACAGTCGTCGTCAACTGCGATGTCCCCGTCGAGAACGCGATCGTGGGGGCGCTTGCCGGCCTCGACGTGCCTGCCGTGCGCTGGCAATTGGACGGCGGACCGTACGTCAGCGGCGGGCCAGTCAACGTACACATTGAGTAC
The DNA here is from genome assembly GCA_004297315.1 of Dehalococcoidia bacterium. Classification (GTDB taxonomy): domain Bacteria; phylum Chloroflexota; class Dehalococcoidia; order UBA2979; family UBA2979; genus SURF-43. The sequence goes on from SCTU01000309.1 coordinate 2,284, forward strand.
GACGTGGTGCCGGTGATCCCCTTGATCGCTGTCCTCATCCCGGGCGGGATGCTGACGGTCCACGGCGATACGACGATGAGACTCGAGTGAGAACGTACTGGCGGCGGCTCCGTGACGACTGCGGCGCGAGCGCGGTGTTGTTTGCCTTCCTCTTGCCTGTGATGCTTGGCGTGCAGGCGCTGACGATTGACGCGACGCGCATGTTCGTCGAGCGGCGCCACCTCCAGAACGCGGCAGACGCCGCGGTGTTGGCGGCCGTCAGCTATCTCCCCGCCGGCGACCCGACCGCGCTCGGCCATTCACGGGACGCCGCTATTGCCTATGCGTCTCTCAACGGTGTCCAGATCACCGCGGCTGACGTCACGTTCACGACCGTTGGCCAGGCCAACGATCGAGTGCGGGTGGACACGGAGACGGACATCCTGTTTGCATTCGCGCGGACGTTCGGGCTCACTGACGGTGTCGTCAGGGCTCACGCGACCGCTCAGGTTGGCCAGCTCGGCGCCCGGGGAGGCGTCCTGCCACTGGGGGTCGTCCCACCGGTCGAGGGATTCCAAATGGGCGCGGTCTACTGCCTGACGCTCCGTTCTTCGGGGAACTCACATTTCTGTCCGAACGTGCTCAAGGCAGATTTTCAGGCGCTCGATATCGACAACGTCGGCAGCAGCAGCACCAGCGTCTACCGAGACCGGATCGCCAGTGGGTCGCTGACCACGTTGCGCCTCGGCGATATCCGTAGCATCAACAGTGGTGGGATGAACGAGCCCACACAGCAGGGGTTTCAGAACCGCGTCGGCACGAACACCGATCTCTTCTCGCAGGTCGTGGAGCAACGCCCGGAGTGTGTGGGGCAACCCGGTTGCCGCTATGACGTGCTCGACTGGGACCACCCCCGTATCGGCTTTGTGGCGGTGGTGGAGGACCATACGTCGACGGCGACCGTCATCGGGTTCGCGATCTTCTTCCTGGAGCAGAACCCTGGTAACGGCAACATCGTCGGCCGCTTCGTTGAGACGGTCGTCCCGGGGGGTGCATGGGCGCCGTTCAGCGGCAGCGCTTACGGCGCGTACGTCGTACGGTTAGCGGAGTAGGCGGAGGCTCCCGATCAAACAGGCATTGACCCGGCCGTTGACGTTGTCGGCAGTGCTTGCGGTGCTCGGAGGCCTGGCGGCGTACCTCGCCCTGGCCGGAGCCGGAGCGGCCCACGAAGGCGTTGCGGTCGTGCAGGTGGCGCGTCCCGTCCTCGCCGGGCAGCGCCTCACGACCGCAGACCTGGAGTTGCGGAATATCCCCGTCTCGGCGGCCTCCCCTGACGCGGCCCGCACGATCGAAGAGGTCGTCGGCCGCTACGCGACGCTGCCGATGCTCAAGGGCGAGACGCTCTTGATGCAGAAGACGAGCGACCGCGTCCCCGGCTCAAACCTCGCGTCCTTGATCCCGCCGGGCTGTGTCGCGGTCTCGGTGGCGGTGAGTGATGTCGTGAGCACGGGACGGTTCATCGCCCCCGGCGACCGAGTGGACGTGCTCGGCGTGACCAGCAAAGATGCGGCCGACCGTGCGGAGATCGTCCTCCGAGACGTCATGGTGCTGGCGGTGGCGAACGAACTCATCGGCGGCGAGGCGCCAGCGCAGGCAGAACGGACCAGCGGGCGGCCGAACCCGCGATCGCTGGACGCCACGGTGACACTGGCGCTCAGCGTGGCCGATGCCCAACGTCTCGTACAGGTCGACGAGATCGGAAAGCTGCGGCTGGCCCTGCGGTCCCGCGGCGAGGACGCAGCGGTCCTGTCTCGCTGTCAGTCGAGCCCGTAGCGGTAATCGGGTCGGGAAGGCATATCGCCATGGGAGAGCAGTTCAGGATCCTGCTGGTCGACCCGAACCTCGAACACCGGCTGCAGATCAAGCAGCTGCTCGACAAGCTCTCGATGGTGCTGCTTGGGGAGGCCGAGTACGGCATCAAGGCGGCCCGACGGGCTGCCGAGATCGAGCCGGACATCATGATCGTCCACATCGAAGAGCCGCTGGAGCTCGCGATGCACACGCTGGACGTGATCCAGCAAGCGGCCCCGCAGGCGACACTCGTCGCGGTCTCGAAACGCGGTGACGCCAACACGGTCCAGAGCGCGATGCTCGCCGGGGCGCGCGGCTTCGTCGTCACGCCGACGACACCCGAAATCCTTGAGCACACGCTACAGACGGCGCACCAGCGTCACGGCGAGCTGATGCAACGCGCTCTCTCGCCCGACCATGTTGACCCGAAGCGGGTGGCGGGCTCGGTACTGACCCTGTTCGCCCCGAAGGGGGGTGTGGGCCGAACGACGCTCGCAGTCAACCTTGCGGTCGCTCTAGCGAGCGGCACCCGTGCGCGGGTAGCGTTGGTAGACAGCGATGCCTACTTCGGCGACGTCGCGATCATGATGGGCATCGAGGTCGATAGCAATCTGCCTGACCTCCTCGACGCGATCTCGGCGGGACGGGAGGTCGACGTCGATTCGTACTTCACCCGGCACGACTCCGGCGTGAGCGTGCTGCCCGCGCGCCATTCCGGAAACGTCCTCGGCACGCTTGACCCCGACGCGCTGGCGACGCTCCTGCGCCAGCTGGCCGCATCGTTCGACTTCGTGATCGTCGACACCTCCGGCGCGTTCGGCCCGCAGGTGGCGGCCGCGCTGGACGAGTCGACGACGGTGTTCCTGGTGACCAGTGCGGACATGGCAAGCGTGAAGGATGCCCGCATCGCACTGAAGGCGCTGCACGGGGAAGGCTTCGACCGCAACCGCGTGAGGCTCCTGATCAACCGCGCGACCAACGCGAAGTCCGTGACAGACCGGGACATCGCCCGCACGACCAGGCACGAAGTGTTCTGGGCCTTCTCACACGACAGCGATGTGCCCCGTTCCACGCAACGCGGCGAGCCACTGGTGCTGTGGCGCCCTCGGGCGCGAGTGTCACGGCAGATCACCGCGCTTGCGGCACACCTCGCGGGCGCGTCCAACCATGCGCACATCGGGGAGACGGGCGGAGGGCGCCTGTTCACCCGCAAGTGGACACGCGCCGAATGAGCACAGGCGGCACGACGAACAGTTAGCGAGGCAGAGATGCTGCGACACCGATTCGGCACGCACGAAGAGCCAGCGCTTTCGATCCCGGCTGCGGAACCCAGGCCGGCGGTCAGGCAGACCGCGCCAGCCCCGGAGCCGGAACCGCCACCGTTCCCGCCCGCGCTCGACTTCCTGCAGCGGCGCGTGCACCAGCAACTGATCGACGAGCTCGACCAGCAGGGCCTCGCGGCGATGGCGCCGGAGGACGCCCGCCGCACGCTGCGCGAGGCGGCTACCACCACCCTGGCCCAACACCGCCAACCGGGACTCAACGACTACCGCGCCGCGATCATCGACGCAATCATCGACGACGTGCTCGGCCTCGGCCCGTTGGAACCGCTCCTTCGCGACGACAGTGTGAGCGAGATCATGGTCAACGGGCCACAGCAGATCTGGGTCGAGCGCAAGGGCCGGATCATGCGCACCGGCTACCGCTTCCGAGACGCTGAGCACCTGGCCCGGGTGATCGAGCGGATCGTCAGCCCGCTGGGCCGCCATGTCGACGAAGCGTCGCCCATGGTGGACGCGCGCCTGCCAGACGGATCGCGCGTCAACGTGGTCGTGCCGCCAGCTGCCCCGCACGGCGCCACGATCACGCTACGCAAGTTCGCGCGGCAGCGGCTGACGCCGGCTGACCTCGTGCGCTTCGGCACCTGGACCGAGCCGATGCACGAATTCCTTGAGGCATGCGTCGCGGCCGAGATCAACATCATCGTCTCGGGTGGCACGGGGACCGGCAAGACCACGCTGCTCAACGTGCTCTCGTCGTTCATCAACGAGTCCGAACGCATCGTCACGATCGAGGACCCGCTGGAGCTGCAGCTCCAGCAGCCGCATGTCGTCTCGCTGGAGGCGCGGCCACCGGGGATCGAGGGCACGCACCAGATCTCGCAGCGTGACCTCGTGCGTAACGCGCTGCGCATGCGTCCCGACCGCATCATCGTCGGCGAGGTGCGCGGCGGCGAGGCGTTCGACATGCTGCAGGCGATGAACACGGGCCACGACGGCTCGATCGGGACTGTACACGCCAACACCCCGCGCGATGCGATCAGCCGCATCGAGAACATGGTGCTGATGGCCGGCTTCGAGCTGCCAGACCAGGCGATCCGCGAACAGATCGCCTCAGCGATCCAGTTGATCGTCCAGCTGAGCCGTCTGCCCGACGGCTCGCGGCGGATCACGCATATCACTGAGGTCGCCGGCATGGAAGGCGTGATGATCACGCTGCAGGACTTGTTCACCTTCGACCCGCAGGCGCCGGGCGAAGGCGGCCAGTCGCACGGCGCCTTTTCCGCGACGGGCTTGATGCCTCACTTCACGGACCATTTCGAGCGGAACAGCGTCCCGTTCCCCGGGCACCTGCTGCGCACACCGCGATGGGACCGGCCGGCATGAGTGCCGACGCGCTGCCGCTGGTCACCGCCTCGCTCTTCGGGGCGTCGGCATTCCTGCTCACCTACGGGCTCAGGGGCGCGGGCGGCGCCGGTCATCGGATGCGTCACCGGCTCGACGCCATTGCCGGGCCACCGGAGCCGGCAGTCGGTCCGGAGGCGCTGGTGAACGTGGCCGCGCTGCCCTTCCTGCAGCGCATCAACGCGCAGATGCAAGACAATCTTCGCCGGGCGGGCCTGCCCTGGACGACCGCACGCTACGTGGCGATCACCGTGGGGACAGGCCTTGTGTTCGCAGGCCTGGTGTTCGTCGCGACCAAGATCCTGCTGGTCGCCGCGATGGTGGGCCTGATCGGCGCGGCGGGCCCGCGGATGATCGTGCGCCGCCGCGCCGCGGCACACGACGCTCGGCTGAACGCACAGGTCGCCGACACGATCGAACTGATCGCGTCGGCGATGCGGTCTGGCTTCGGCTTCATGCACAGTCTTGAACTGGCGGGCCGTGAGCAAAGCGGGCCGATTGCAGAAGAATTCAGGCAGGTGGTGCGCGAAATCGACCTTGGCGTCAGCGTGGACGAGGCACTGGAGCGGCTCGCGATCCGGACGAAGGACGAGGACCTTGAGTTGGTCGTGCAGGCGGTGCTGGTGCTGCGCCGCGTTGGCGGGGACCTCGGCGACGTCCTCGGACGGATCGCAGACATGATCCGGGACCGCATCCGCGTCCGCGGCGAGATCCGGACGCTCACGGCCCAGATGCGGATGTCGTCGTGGGTCGTCAGCGGGCTTCCCGTCGCCCTAGGTGGCGCCACGGCCTTGATGCAACCGGAGCAGATGGCGGTTCTGTTCAAAGAGCCGATCGGCCAGATGCTGGTCGCGGTCGCACTCGTATTGCAGGTGATTGGGTTCATCGTGATCCGGCGTCTCTCGAATATCACGTACTAGCGGTTTCGGAAACGAAGATGGTTTTTGTCGCGGCAGCACTGATTTCCCTCGCTGTGTTCGCCGCGTCTCAGGCGATTTTTTCGCGCGGTCTGGCGACGACGCAGTCGCGCCTCTCGCGCATCGCAACCTACGGGGGACACGACGCCCCGCCTGAGCCGGCGGATGGTGCTCCGCACCCGGAACCGCCGCCGGTCGCTCCTGACAGCGCCTCGCCAGCCTCCACGTCATTGTTCGGGCGCTTGCGCAGCGGCATCGAGTGGAAACTCGTGGCGGCAGGCCAGCCTGTCTCCTCTGAGGCCTTCTACAAAATGTTGATCGGCGCGCCGCTCGCGCTCATGATCCTCACCCTCCCTGCCCTCTGGGGCAGCGGCGCCGAAAGCCTCGTACTGCTCATTGCGTTGTTCGGCGTGGCCGGGCCCATGGTGTGGCTGTCAGGGAGCGTCGCGCGCCGCGCCAAGCGGATGGACCGTGAACTCCCGGACACGCTCGACCTCATCGTCGTCTCCCTCGAGGCGGGCCTCGGGTTCGAGGCCGCGCTGCTGCGGATCACCGAACGGGGCGACGGTGTCCTCACCGAGGAACTGCGGCGCGTCCTGGCCGAGGTGAACGTCGGGCTCGGGCGGAGGGCCGCGCTGCAGGCATTTGCCGCGCGGACCGGACTGCCCTCGATCGCGGCGCTCGTCTCAGCGATCGTGCAGGCCGAACAGACGGGGATGAGCATCGCGCAGGTACTCCGCGGTCAGTCGGACCACCTGCGCATCGTGCGCCGCCAGCACGCCGAGGAGGCTGCGATGAAGGCGCCGCTCAAGATGCTGTTCCCGCTCGTGTTCTTCATCTTCCCGTCCCTGTTCGTCGTGATCCTCGGGCCGGCCGTCCTGCAGTTGCTCAAAGCGATGCGGAACTAATCGTGGCCGCAACGCGGAGCGTCGTCGTCACGAACGAGCGGAACGGCGCCGTCATCGGCGAGCGCGTGCGGGTGGCCGACCGCGTCTGGCCGCGGCTCCGCGGGCTACTCGGACATCCCGAGCCGGCGCCGGGCGAGGGGCTGCTGATCGAACCCTGCAACGGGATCCACACGCTGGGGATGCGCTACCCGATCGATGTGCTGTTCTTGCGTCGAGACGGCGTGGTGCTTCGCTGCGAGCGCGCGCTGCCCCCGTCGCGTTTCGTGCCCTGGGTGCGGCGCGCCCACCACGTCATCGAACTCCGCTCGGGAACGATCGACGCCACGAGCACCGCGGTGGGCGACCGGCTTGCGATTTCCCCACGGGAAGCCTCGTGACGGGTGAGGTGACGGTCGAGTCCTCGTGCGCCGCGACGCCGTTCGACCGGACGTCGCCCTTGTTCGCGGCCGTCGCGGGCGTGCTGCTGGGCGCGCTGGCGGCGACGATCCCGGAAGGCCTCGCGACCGCGGTGCGAGCCGCGCCATTCCTGGTCGCCGCCGTGGTCGATGTGAAGACGAGGCGCATCCCGAACGCCCTGACGGTAGGCGCACTTGCGCTCGCCGTCACCGCGGCCGTGCTCGAAGGTCGGGGCGGGGATGCCGTCGTGGGCGCGATCGTGGTGCTGGCAGCGGGGCTCGTCCTCCACCTCCTGGCGAGAGGCGCATTCGGGATGGGCGACGTCAAACTCATGGCCGGCGCGGGCGCGGTGGCCGGCCTCGCGCATGCCGTCGACTTCCTCTTCACGATGGCGTTTGCAGGGGGCGTGCTGGCGTTGCTCTTCGTGCTGATCCATCGCAGCCGACGGACCACGATGCCCTACGGCCCCGCGATCGCCGCGGGGGTCGTGATCGTGCTCCTGGTGCGCTGATCGTCCCGGCTGCCCTCGGCGCTACGTACGCGGCGCGTACTCCCGCACGACCCCGGCAGCGACGAGGCGGTCGACCTCGGCGTCGGTGAGGCCGGAACCGGTGAGCACGCGTCGCGTGTACTCGCCAAGCGAGGTCGCGGCGTGCTGGATGCGCGTCGGCGTCTCGGAGAGGTCGACGAGCGGCGCGACGACGCGCTGCGGTCCCGTCACCCGGTGGACGAGGTCGACCATGTGGCCCTCAGCGTTCACCGTCGGGTCGTCCGACATCATCTCGGGGATGTTCACCTTCGCGGAGGGGCAGCCCTCACGGTCGAGGATCGCCACCCACTCGGCGCAGGTCTTCGTGCGGAAGAGCGTGGCGATGCGGGCCTTCACCGCAGCCAGGCGCTCCTCGTGGTCGGGGCGCGAAGCGTCCGAGACGCTCGCGATCTCCTCGTCGGTCACCTCGAGGGCGCGACGGGCGGCCTCGCGGTTGGCGGGCGTGAGCGCCCCGAGGCTGACGACGCCGTCCTTTGCCTGGCGCGGGCCGTTGAAAAGGATCGCCGTCGGGTTGAAGCCGCCGCGCCGGGCGCCGTTGCGCACCGCGAGGAGCTCCTCGAACGACCCGCCGCGGTCGAGCACCTCCTGCATCGCGGCGACGAGCGGGTCACGGATTACGGTGTCGTAGACCGGCTCGCGCATCACCGCCGTGTCCTGCAACACAAGAGACCCGCGCAGGAGCGAGGCGTCCACGATCTGGCCTCGCCCAGTGGTCTCGCGGGCGATGAGCGCGCCAAGGATGCCGATGGCGCAACCCATCCCGGCGGCGTAGTCGGCGATCGTGTTCACGGCAAGGACGGGGAGGCCGTCCTCGTTCAACTTGCCGCCGTTCACGGTCAGGCCGGAGTACGACTGCATCATCACGTCGCCCGCGGGCTTGCTTGCCGCTTCTGTCTTCGAGCCGAAGCCGGTGATGCGCGCGTAGATCAGGCGCGGGTTGATCTCCTTCAGCGTGTCGTAGCCGAAGCCGAGGCGTTCCGGTACGCCGAAACGGAAGTTGGTGAGGAGGACGTCGGCGTCCTTTGCAAGCCGCTGCAGGAGCCGTTGCCCCTCGGGCTGGTGGAGGTCGATCGCGACGCTCTTCTTGCTCAGGTTCAGCGACTGGAAGCGCTTCCCTTCGTCCGGGATCGTGTTGAACGTGTTGCGGTATGGGTCGCCGTCGAGCGGCTCGATCTTGAAGATATCGGCGCCCATCTCGCCGAGGATCCGCCCGCAGGACGGGCCCGCGACGATCTGGGTGAGTTCCAGCACGCGGACGCCGTGCAGCGGGCTATGCGCTTCTTGCTGGGTCTCGGGCATGGCGTGCCTCCTCGATGGCGCAGGGGTAACGCAGCAGGCGAGAGAGGGACGGCCGTGACTAGAGGCCGATCCCCGGCAGGTCGAGCAGCGCGCGGATCTCCTGGATCTCGCCGATGTGGCCGAGCGAGTGCGGCAGGCCCTGCTGGCCGAGCAAGGTGAGCTTGGTCATCTGCCCGACGGGCTTAAGCGTGATCATCTTCTGGTAGTCCTCGGGGTCATCCCACTGCTCGAGGAATTCCGTGGTCCGAGC
>SCTU01000310.1 GCA_004297315.1 Dehalococcoidia bacterium
AGTGTCGTCAGGCGGGGTGCGCCGCGCCGCGGCGGGATGTTTGCCGACGAATTGCCCCGACCAGAGGTCGTGCGTCCACGCGACGTGCGCCATGACGCCGCCCGGCGCGCTGAGCGGTCCGAGATGCCCTTGGCGGCCCGGCGCGGGGATCGCTTCGGCGGCCCTGAGGATCGCGTCCTGGGCGTCGAGGAGGAGGCGGACGGGAAGGGGTAACGCTCGCTCGTCGGGCATGTGTCCGAGTCTAGCGGCGCGCCTGACGAGGTCGTGAGTCGAGCTACGCGGCGCGGCGGCGGACGGTTCCCCCCCGCGTGACCACGGCCGGCGGGGCAAGGTGCGGGAACTGCGCCGGCTTGAGGACAACCTCGCGGGGCTCCAGCCCCGATTCCTGCCACTGTCTCAGCAGGGTGACCGTGGCAGCACCGAGCATGATCCCGAGGATGACGGCGAACAGCATCGTGAACCCCCTGGACGGAACAAGTGTTCTTCCGTCCGGAGCGAGAATAGAACGCACGTTCTCCACTGTCAACCCGGTTTAGCCTTCAATGCGGCTGATTAGCACCAGGGCCCGTCAGGCGCCGGCTGCTCCCTGGCGTAGGGCGCGTCCCAGCGACACGCTATCGCCGGGGCTGGAGCGCCCCCTGCCCGCCGAGGTAGGGGCGGACTGCCATCGGGAGCTCGACGCTGCCGTCTTCGAGCACGTGCGTCTCGAGGATCGCGGCGAGCGTGCGCGGAAGGGCGATGCCCGAGCCATTCAGCGTGTGGAGGAAGCGCACGCGGCCGTCCGTCCCCCGATAGCGGAGGTTTGCGCGCCGCGCCTGGAAGTCGAGGAAGTTCGACACGGACGAGACCTCGAGCCATTCCTGCGCGCCCGGCGCCCAGACCTCGATGTCGTAGGTCATCGCCGAGGCGAACGTGAGGTCGCCCGTGGCGAGGCGGATCACCCGGTAGCGCAGGCCCAGCGCGGCGACGACTTCGACCGCGTGGCCCACGAGGCGGTCGAGGGCGGCCCATGAGTCGCCCTCCTCGGTGAACTGAACCATCTCGACCTTGTCGAACTGGTAGCCACGTTTGATCCCGCGCACGTCGCGCCCGGCGGAGAACTGTTCGTGGCGGAAGCACGCGCTGTACGCCGTGTGCAGCAGCGGCAGCACCGCAGGCTCCAGGATCTCGTCCCGGTACATGTTCGTGACGGGGACCTCTGCGGTGGGCACGAGCCAGAGGTCGGTGCCTTCGGCGCGGAACATCGTGTCGGCGAACTTCGGGAGCTGGCCGGTACCGACGAGCGCCGCCTCGCGGACGAGGAACGGCGGGTAGACCTCCTCGTACCCCTGCGCGCGATGGACGTCGAGCATCCACGAGATGAGCGCGCGCTGGAGCCGGGCACCGTCGCCGCGCAGGAAGTAGAACGGCGCGCCCGAGACCTTCGAGCCGCGCTCAAAGTCGATGTACCCGGCGTCAACGCCGATTTCCCAGTGCGGCTTGCGTCCGGCCTCGGCCTCCGGGTTCGCAACGGCATGGACGGGCACCGGCGGGTCGACGCGCCGCTGGGAGCCGTCGCGCCCGTCGCCTTCGAGGACGATCACGGCGTCGGGCTCCCCGCCAAGCGGCACGTCCGGGTGCGGGAGGTTCGGGATCTGCAGCAGGAGCGCGTCGAGTTCGGCCTCGACCTCGCGCAACTCCGCCTCGCGGCCGTCGAGGTCGGTGGCGACCGCGCGCTGCGCCTCGATCAGGGCCTGGCGTGCCGTGGCGTCCTTGGCGGCACCGATCTGTTTGCTCGCGTCGTTGCGCGCCTTGCGCATCCGCTCGACGTCCACGAGCAGCGCGCGCCGGCGGCTGTCCGCGGCGAGCACGCCGTCCAGCGGGCCATCAGAGCCGCGGTTGACGAGGGCGCGGCGCACCTCGTCCGTCCGTTCGCGGATGACCTGGATCGACAGCACTGCCCCTGCTCCTTCGACGCGCGACGGGACTCGCGGGCTTCTCCGCGCCGAGCCTACCCCGCGGCTGCGATTGCCGCGAGGCCGAGCTCGCGCACGTCCGCCGGGATCGACGGCGACGCCAGTGCGGCGGCGTCGAACCACGTCCACTCGTGGCCGTCGTCCGGGAGTGCCGGTTCGGCGACGAGCGGACGGGTGAAGTAGATGAAGTCGATGTGCTGGTGCGGCTCCGCCAGCACGCTGTCCGCGGGGATGTCGTACACGCCGACCTTGACCGGCGCGACGATCTGGGCTGGCGGCTCGGCCAGAAACCGAGGCCCGGTCGGCATGACCTCGACGGCCAGGCCGCACTCCTCGAATACCTCGCGCAGGACGGCCTGGACGGGATCTTCGTCCGCCTCGATGTGGCCGCCGGGCGGCAGCCAGAGCCCGAGGCGGGCGTGGCGGTGCAACGCCGTGCGGCCGGCGTGCGTGACGAACCCGCTGACCGTGAAG
>SCTU01000311.1 GCA_004297315.1 Dehalococcoidia bacterium
GGCGGCCTGCGAGGCCCTCCCATCGCCCGCGCAGTCCAGCACCTTCACCGGCAGGATGCGCGCGTCCACGCCCTCCGGGGCCGAGCGTGCGGCAGCCAGCGCGACGCCCGCGACAAACGTCCCGTGGCCGTTGTCGTCGGCGATTTCGCTCGCAGGGCGGCCCATCCGATAGCCGCACGATTGCGAAGCCGTTTCCGGCAAGACGAACGCGCAGCCGTAACGCGCGGTCACGCACGAGGACGCATACGACTGCACGCCGGAAGGCTCAGCCTGCCACTGTGGGTTCTCCCACAGGTGCCCGAGCAGATCCGGATGCGTCACGTCGACGCCGGAGTCGACGACAGCGATGGTCACCCGCGACGGCGCGCCGGGCTGCGCCCAGGAAACTCCGGCTCCTATCGCGTCGAGATAGGGCGGGCTGTTGCCCTCGGCGGACCGCGTCAAGAGGACCGGCGCTGCCGATGCGGAGCGCCCCACCCCCGGGGCCGCGTCCTCTTGACTCGGAGGCACGACCTCCTCCAAGCGCGAGGCGGGGTTCGACGTGCCCCCGGCGTGGTCGGGCCGGCTGTCGGCGGACAGGGACGCGACGGGCTGCCTCGCACTGAGTGCCGAGGAGACGTGCGGCGCTCCGGCGGCGACTGCCATCACCAGGATCGACCCCAAGAGCGCGCACGCAGCAGCCTGGCGGTCAAGGGCGCCGGGAAACGACGTGCGGCGGATCGATCCCTGTGCGGACATGGACTCTCGCTTGTGTGGAACCGGATGCGGCAGAAACCGTATAAGCCGAACTCCGCCCCGCGAGTAACAGAAGGCAGTCAGTGGTCGCGTTTCCCTATCAACGCCTCTGCTTCGTTCGTGATGGTTTTGCAACGCGCACCCTGGACGCGTGATGCCTGACGCGTACCAAGCGCGTCCACTGCGTCCATGATCTCGGTACGGGAGTTGGTGCCTCGTATCGACGACGGACGAGAAATCGGACGCGGCCGGGCAGGGCAGATTTGGGATCTCTCGAGGAGCGGGGCTCGTATGGTCTCCGAGAGTCTGACGAATGAGACGGTGCGGAAGGGGCCATCGGGCGTGGCACAGCCGGTGATCCTCGTGGTTGACGACGACGCCTCGATCCAGAGGCTCGTGCGGCTGCAGTTGAAGGATGAAGGCTTCCGCGCGGTCTCCGCGACCACCGGCGAAGAGGCGATGGAGCGCGCCAACGAGGTGCACCCGGACCTCGTCCTCCTCGACATCGCACTACCGGACGTCTCGGGGTATGAGGTCCTCGCCCGGCTGCGCGAGCACGCGAGCATCCCGACGATCATGCTGACCGCACGGACTCGCGATAGCGACAAAGTGCGCGGGTTGGAACTCGGTGCCGACGACTATGTCGCGAAGCCGTTTAACCCCGAGGAACTGACGGCGCGGATCCGCGCGGTGCTCCGCCGCTCGCGTCAGCAGGGCGGCACCTCGATTGACGACATCGTGACGGTCGGCGATCTCATGATTGACCTCGCCAAACGCACCGTCCATCGCGGACAGGAACTCGTCCCGCTGAGCCGCACCGAATGGGGCTTGCTGGAATTCCTGGTCCGCAACCGCGGCAAAGTCCTGATGAACCCGGAGATCCTGGGCAAGGTCTGGGGCCCAGAGTACGTGAACGACCTGCAGTACCTGCGCGTGTGGGTCTCACGACTCCGCCACAAGCTCGAACCCGAACGCGACGGCGACTCGATCATCCAGACGTTCCCGGGCATGGGCTACATGTTCCATGAGGGCCCTGCCGCCGGCGACGACGGCGCAACCGAGGACGAGCCCCCGGCGAGTAACGCCTAGGCAACCCCTGCGACGGCGGTGAGCCTACGTCGAGGCCTCGCCACGCTGGATCGCCGTGTTCTGGTCGGTCAGGACCTGGAGCGTGCGCTTCACGGACTGGCGCTGGCGTCGCCTGCGCCAGATCGCCGCCGAGGTTGCGCCGCCTACCGTCGCGAGCGTGCCAAGGACCGTCACGGCGACCGCCGCCACGCGCTGGCCCCGCGCCAGCAGGATCCCGGCCGCACCCAGGATGAGCAGCGGCGCGCCGAGGAGGTACCGGGCGACACGGGGAATCCCGCTTGCCGCGCCCGCCTCCGTAAGCGCATTGGGTTCCTGGTTGGTCATCTCGTCCGGTCGGGCAGGCTCGCCCGTCGTGTCGTCGTCCTCGATCTGCGCCTCTGGCCGGTGTCCGAACTCGAAGAGGAGGTCTTCATACGCCTGCGCGCCAATGAACTGCTGGAGACGCCGGGCCTCCGGGCCGAGGGGGTCTTCCGCCCCTCCCTCGGGGGTACCGGCTGCCTCGTCCTTCCGGTGTGCCGCGATGCGACGCGCGACCTCCGCAAGCCCTTCGCCCACCGTCGGGGCGGGGGCGCCTTCCGGGCGGCGTATCTGAGCCTCGAAGGCACGGAGCTGGCCGTTGTGGGTGAGCGTCACCCGGTACGAGGCGCCGTCGACTGTGTTTCCCGTCCAGGTCTCGGGCGCGTACTGGACAACCTCACCAGAGATCTGATGCTCACGGAGAAACTGCCTCATGGGGATCATGTCTTCATCCTTGGCATCATTGGCGACGCGGGCATCGCGGGCCGCTTGCAACTGGGCCGCAAGCGTATGGACGTTTCGATGCACTCTCCGCGACACCCGACGCGGTCACGTCTCAGCGATGTATCAATGGGACCACGTCCGCGGGGCCGTTTGGGCAAAAGACTAGGCGGAAAGCACCGATGTGGAACAACGGCGGGCTGACCGCCCTTGGATCTTTTCCTGACAGCGAATCGAAAGAACTTCGTGACAGTAATCCGGTACGCGTTGCGAGTCCGCGACCGCACTCCCGGTAGCCTCAGAGATCAAGTTGGGGGCATATTCCTGAGGCGAGGCTGTCGTGACCCAAGTCAGTCACCAGGACACCCTCGCAGGGCGCTTGGGCGCCTTTCTTCGACCATCCCTCAGCCGATGGAGGGCAGCGGTCACAAGCATCTGGCTGACCGCGGCCCTGGCGGTTGCCGGCGCGAGCAAGGGTCTGCGCCGTCATAGCGAGGCGAGTCGGGCGCGCAACTCCAGTCGCGCCTGGATGCGACGCGACGGTCGAGGGCTGCCGCTTTCGTCAGCGCTCCAGGCGCGCCTTGATGGCGGGTACTCCACCGGCACGGCGCGGCTACTTGCGGAACGCGCGCTGCGCCACCGTCGCTCCCGCCGGCCGTCGACGGCATCCCGATCCGTCCAGGCCCTGGCGGGCGCTTCCCTCGTGTTCCTGCTCTTCGTGTCGGCCGTCCTCACCGGCGGCGGGCTCTACGCATGGGACCGCTACGAGCGGCAGGCGAAGGCCGTCGTGCCCCCCGAGCAACTGCTCGCCCGCTGGCCGGGCGGTGGCGCTCGCGTCTACGACCGCAACGGCATCCTGCTGTACCAGTTCCTCGATGAATTCGGGGGGCTCCGTCGCCCGGTGCCGCTGGCCGAGATCTCGCCTTGGCTCCGCGAGGCCACGATCTCCACGGAAGACGTGACGTTCTACGAGAACAACGGGCTCAACACGCGGGGCCTCGCACGCGCGGCGGTCGAGAACTTCACGCCGTTTCACGGCGCAGGCGTCCTGGAGGGCACCGGCGGTTCCTCGATCACGCAGCAATTGGCCAAGAACGTCTACATCCCGCGCGAGGAACGGTACGAGCGCACCGTTTCTCGCAAGCTCAAGGAGGTCGTGGTCGCGCTCGAACTGACCAAGCGCTACCCGAAGGACCAGATCCTCGAGTGGTACCTGAACTCGATCTCCTACGGCGGCGTCTACGTCGGCATCGAAGCGGCCGCTGACGGTTACTTCGGAAAGTCCGCGAAGGACCTCACGCTCGCCGAAGCCTCGATCCTGGCCGGCATCCCCCAGTCGCCGCTGGCCTACGACCCCATCAACAACGCCGCAGGGGCGAAGCGGCGGCAGGACGAGGTACTGGCACTAATGGTGCGCCACGGCTCCATCACACAGGCCCAGGCGGACGCCGCGGGCGCCGAGGTCCTGACCTTCCGCAAGATGGAGCGCTTCGACATCCTTGCGCCGCACTTCGTGCTCGGGCCGGTGGCCTCCGAGATCGGTGCGCGCTTCGGGCCACGCGCGATCTTTGACGACGGCCTCGAGGTTGTGACCACGCTGGACATGCGCGTGCAGCGCATCGCAGAGGCCAAACTCGAGGAGCATCTGAGGGAGCACGAGAAAACATCCGGCGGCCATAACGGTGCTGTCCAGGTCCTCGACCCGCACAGCGGGCAGATCCTCGCGTACGTCGGCAGCCGGGACTACTTCCGGGAAGACATCGAGGGCCGGAACGACATGACCCGCGCCTTGCGGTCGCCGGGTTCGACGCTGAAGCCATTCACCTATCTCGTCGCCTTCCAGAAGGGCTGGAACACGGGCACGTACATCCTGGACGCGAAGACCGAGATCGTGGACCCCTCGAACGGGAAGCTGTTCTCCCCGACGAACCCAAACGAGAAATACAACGGCCTGGTCACGGCAGCGCAGTCGCTGGGGAACTCGCTCAACGTCACCGCGCTGAAAACGATCATGTTCGGCGGCGTGCCGGACACGGTCTCCCTACTGACGAAGAGCGGCTTTACGACCCTAGACGACCCGCGAGGTTACGGCCCAGCGCTCACGCTCGGGGGTGTCGACGTCACGCTCGGCGACGCGATGTTCGCCTACAGCGTGCTCGCCAACGGCGGCGTCATCCGCGGGCAGCCTGCCGCTGTGCCTCACGACGCTGGCGAACGGACGCTGGACCCGGTGATCCTGCTCTCGGTGCGGTCCGCGCGCGGATGGGAATACCAGCCCCCGGCGCTGCGGGAGCAGCGCGTGGCCGCCGAGAGCGTCACCTACCTGGCCACCTCGATCATCTCGGACGCGAAGAACACCTGCATCGTCTGGACGTGCGGTGCGCTCGAGGTCGCCGGCCGGCCGACCGCCCACAAGACGGGCACCAGCGCCCCGTTCGAAAACTCGATCAAGGACATCGGTGACACGTGGGCGTTCGGATACACGCCAGACCTCGTCGTCGGCGTCTGGATCGGCAATGCCGACAAGCAGCCGATGCAAAACATCTATTCCACCACGATCGCGTGGCCGATCTGGCGTGACGTGATCGATGACGTCAGCAAGCAGCTGGCACTGTCCCCGAAGCCGTTCGTGAAGCCTCCGACCGTGGCCGAGACCACGCTCTGCTGGCCCTCTGGCTTCGTCGCCAGCGAGCTGTGTCCGTTCGACCGGCGCTACAAGGGGCTGGTGGCGACTGACTCGAACCCGCTCAAGGACACGTGGTGGCGGAGAGTCGCGGTGGACGGCTCGTTGGTCTCCAGCGAGGCGCTCGCGGCGGGCGGGGGCGTCCGGCTGGTGCTCCCTCCGTCCGAGGCCGCGCTACGGGCGTGGCTGCAAGAGCGAAACGGCGGGTTGCTGTACAACCCGGGGGCTCCGCGGCAATCGTCCAGCGACGTGGTGATCACCTCGCCCGCCCCGCGACAGCAGGTGTCCGGCGTGATCATGATCGGGGGCCGGGCTACCTCGCCCGACGCCGTGGCGTCCGTCGTGGAATACGGCGCCGGGGCCGCACCCTCCTCGTGGACACCGATCCAGACAGCGTCCGGGCCGGTGAGCGGGACGCTGGGCGTTTGGGACACCCGCAGCCTTCCTGCAGGTGAATACACGCTCCGGTTGCGCGCCACTGACGCGAAGCTGGGAGAACTGGAGGCGGCGACCTCCGTCGTGATCGCAGCGCAGACCATCGGTGGCGGAGCCGCAGTTGCGTTCGCGCCAGATGCCTCGGGCACGATCACAAGCACCGTCTTCACCGTCACCGGCTCGGTCACCTCAAACAACCTGCTCGACTACGTCGTCGAGGTTGGGATTGGGCCGTCACCGGCTTCGTGGTTCCTGATTGGTCGCGGCACGTCCCCGGTGTCCGGCGGCGCACTCGCCCAGTGGAACACGACCGGGCTGCCGGACGGCGTCTATGTCCTCCGCCTGACTGCGCGCGAAAGGACGGGCGAGGTCAGCCAGACGTTCGCCCGACCGACGCTGCGGCGGGCGCCGTCGCCAACGCCAACGATGACCGCGACGGGCGCGCCGTCGCCAAGCGCCACGCCCTCGGCTACCGCGACGCCGCCGGCTACAGCTACGCCCGCTGTCGCACCCACGCCGGCGCCGGGCGGTTGAGGCCGCCGCGATCGAGGCCGATCGGCATCGCGAGCAGATGAAGCCCCTGCCCCGCTCGCGTTGACCGATCCTAGGCGGTCGCGCAGTCGCGGGTATGCATCGAGTCAGTTGGCCTCCGCGCGCTGCGACGGCGAGGAGAGCGCGAGGTTCGCGCCGTGCCGCAGCGTGCGCGTCGCGATCACTTTCGGCCACGCGAAGCGGCGCAGGAAGCCCGCCTCGCCGGGTTGTGGGCCGTCCAGCGGGGACAGCAACGCCTTCATCCCTCGCTGGCCCGGCTTGATGCGCGCCATCGCGGCGGCGAGCGCCTGAAACGGCCCGCCATCGCAGGCGACGAACGCGACCTCGGACGAGCCCGCGAGGGTGACGAGTTCCGCGGCGCCGCCCTCAGCCGCGCGAACGACGTTGTCGGGCACACCGGCGAGGTGCAGCGCGTGGACCAGCGGACGCAGCGCCGGCGAGTCGATCACGACCACGCCGTTTCCCGCGAGCAGCGGCGCGGCCAGCCACCACGCGGCATTCGAGCCTCCCGCGTGCACGAGGCCTGCGCCGCGCGGCGTGTCGTACACCATGCGCGTGTCCTGCCCGGCCACCTGCACCGTTGGGGCGGGCTGCCCGATCTCCATGCGGGCGTGCCGGACAACGTCGACCAGCGCTCGCGCCAACATCGCGTCGGTTGAGGCGAGTTCGGCCGCCGCCCGTTCGACTACCGCGGCGCGCTCGTCGAAGGAGACATCCCAGCGGACGACCTCGATCGCGGGCGGTGGAGTGCCCGCTGGTGGGCCGCTGGCCGCCTCGCCGCCAGCATCTACTGGCCCGTCGGTGCGGTCGAAGAAGGCCCAGAGGTAATCCTCGCCGCCGGCTTTCGGCCCGGTGCCGGAAAAGCGCATACCGCCGAAGGGCTCCACGCCGGGACGCGCACCGGTGGACGTGCGGTTCACGTATACGTGCCCGGCCTCAATGGCGTCGCTGACCCGAGCAACGCGCCCCGGGCTGCGGGAGAAGACCGCCGAGGTCAGCCCGTATCCGGTGCCATTGGCGATCCGGACCGCCTCAGCCTCGTCATCTACGGGGACCAGCACCAGGATGGGCCCGAACAACTCCTCCGTGGCGGTGCGCGCCGTGAGGGCGCCGCCCGCATCGATCTCGACGATCAATGGCCCGTGGATGAGCGTGCCGGGCTTCGGGCCGAAGCGGTCGAGGAGCACGCGGCCTTCCGTGCGCGCGACTGAGGCGGCGGACTGCAGGCGTTCGGAGGCTCCCCCGTCGATCACAGGGTTCACCTGCGTCGCAGGGTCTCCGGCCGCGCCGCAGACCAGCGAGTCCGCCGCATCCAGCAGGCGCGCGCGGAATCGCTCGTACACAGGTCGCTCCACCAACACTCGCGAGATCGCCGAGCACTTCTGGTTCGCGTGGCCGAAGGCGGACTCCAGCACACCCGCCACGGCCTCGTCCAGGTCAGCGTCGTCGAAGACGATTGCGGGATTCTTCCCGCCCATCTCGGCGACCACGCCGCGCGGGCGTCCGTCGCTGGTGGCCGTCCCCATCACCGCCTCGAACATCGCCGTGCCGACGGCGCGCGAGCCGGTGAAGGCCACAAGGGCGACTCGGCGGTCGTCGACCAGCGCCTGACCGGCGCGCCTCCCCTCGCCGGGGATGCACTCCACAACGCCGGACGGCACGCCTGCCTCGTGCAGCAGGGCGACGAGGCGTGACGCGACGAGCGGCGTCTGGCCCGCCGGCTTGAGCACGGCGGCGTTTCCGGCGGCGAGCGCGGCGGAGACCATGCCGCACGGGATGGCCAGCGAGAAGTTCCACGGCGGGATCACCGCCACGACGCCGCGCGCGCGGATGCGGCCGCCGAGTGCCTGCGCGAGCCGCTCCGCCTCGGCCGCATAGAAGCGCAGGAAGTCCGAGGCCTCCTCGACCTCCGCCCACGCGCCGGCGCGATCGCGCCCCCCTTCGCACACGATCGTCGCGGCGAACTCGTGCCCGCTGGCGAGCAGGAGATCCGCCGACCGGCGCAGCACGGCGGCACGGGCGTGGGCGCCGAGCGCTTCCCATGCGGGCTGTGCCGCCTGCGCCTGTCCCACCGCGGCGGCTGCGCCCTCCGCTCCCGCAAGGTCGACGACGGCGACCGGTGGGCCATCCGGGTCCGACGGGCTGTGGACCTCGATGGTGCGCGCCGCCTCGACCCCGGCGGGAAGCACGAGCCGGGCGGGCGGCGAACTCTGAGCGACTGCGAGCGCCTTGTCGAAGGCCGCGCGGAAAGCGGCGTCGAACCAGCGCCCGGCGGGCGCGCGCTCGAAGCCCGCGCCGTCGGGCGCGATCGCGGGCGGGTCCGGCTTCTCGGGCGGCGGGGCCAGCAGCTCGTCGTCGGAGACCTCCTGACGGCTGCGCATCAGGAACCCCGTCTGCGATGAGTTCTCGAGGATTCGCCGCACGAGGTACGCCATGCCCGGC
>SCTU01000022.1 GCA_004297315.1 Dehalococcoidia bacterium
GCGCGACGATCGGCGGTGGGATCGGCAACAACTCCTGCGGCGCTCACTCCGTCATCTACGGCAAGACGCTCGACCAGGTGCTCTCGCTCGACGTCGTGCTCGCCGACGGCACCGCGACGCGGTTCGAGCGGCTCACCGGCGCCGCGCTTGGGGAGAAGCGAGCACGGAAGGACCTCGAAGGCGCGATCTATCGAGGCGTCGCGCGGATCGCGGCAGAACACGCCGGCGAGATCGCCGAACGCTTCCCGCGCATACAGCGCCGCGTCTCCGGCTACAACCTCGATGAGTTCGTGCCCGGCGACGGCTTCACCGACAGCATGGACCTGGCGCGGATGATCGTCGGCTCGGAGGGCACGCTCGCCGTGGTCACGGAGGCCAAGGTGCGCCTTGCCCCGCTGCCGAAGGCAAAGGGCGTCGCGGCGCTGCACTTCGCCACGGTGCCGGACGCCTGCCGCGCGACGATGGCGGCGCTGGAGCACGGCCCGTCGGCCGTCGAGATCGTCGGCTCGACGATCATCGAGCGCTGCCGCGCGAACGCGGCCTACGCGCGGCTGGTGGACTTCGTGATCGGCGATCCCGGTGCGCTGTTGCTCGTGGAGATGTACGGCGACTCGCCTGCCGATGTTGCGGCGCGCCTCGCGCGCCTGTCCGACGACTTCGCCGCGCGCGGCCTGACGCGGGACGTGGCGATCGCAATGGACGCCGGCGCGCAGGCGCGCATGTGGCGGATGCGCGAGGCCGGCCTCGGGTTGCTGATGTCCGTCCGCGGCGACGCGAAGCCCGTCGCGTTCGTCGAGGACCCCGCCGTCCCACCGGAGCGGCTCGGCGACTTCATCGAAGCATTCGACGCGCTCGTCCGGCGCCACGGCACCGAGTCGGCGTACTACGGGCACGCCTCGGTCGGCTGCATGCACCTGCGGCCGATGGCCAACATCAAGGACGCGGCCGGGCTCGCGGACATGGAGGCGATCGCGACGGAGGTCGCAGACCTCGTGCTTGAGTTTGGCGGGTCGCTCTCCGGTGAGCACGGCGACGGCATCGTCCGCGGCGTGTTCACGGAGCGGATGTTCGGCGCGCGGCTGACCGAGGCCTTCCGCGAGGTGAAGCACACGTTCGACCCCGAAGGCATCCTCAACCCCGGCAAGATCGTCGACACGCCCGCGTTCAGCGACAACCTTCGCCTCAGCCCCGCGACGCGCAGCCTGCAGCCACCGACGGTGCTCGATTGGACGCGCGAGCAGGGCTTCGCGCGCGCGGCTGAGCAGTGCAACGGCCAGGGTGCGTGCCGGAAGGACGAGGGCGGGATGTGCCCGTCCTACATGGTGACGCGCGACGAGGAGCACTCGACGCGTGGCCGAGCGAACCTGCTGCGCCTCGTCCTGGACGGCGCACTGCCTCCCGAGGATCTGACTGGCGACCGGCTGCTCGGCGCGCTCGACCTCTGCGTAGAGTGCAAGGCGTGCCTTGCGGAGTGCCCGTCCGGCGTGGACATGGCGAAACTGAAGCAGGAAGTCCTCGCCGCGCACTACACGCAGCACGGCATCCCGCTTCGTGCTCGCCTGGTCGGCGCGATGCCGCGGCTCTCGCGGTTGGCCGTACGCCTCGGGCCGCTGCTCGAGCCGCTCCAGGCGCTCGGCGCGTTCCTCCCTCTGCGCTGGGCGCTGGAGCGAGGGCTCGGCATCCACCATGCGAGGCCATTGCCTCGCGTCCACGCGCACACATTCCGCCGGTGGTTTGCCAAGCGCGCCATCACCGTGGCGGGGCGCCGAGGCGATGCCGTCTACTTCGTCGACACGTTCACCGATTACCAACATCCGGAGGTTGGCCGAGCGGCAGTCCGCGTGCTTGAGGCCCTCGGATATCGCGTCCGCGTCGTGGAGCAGGTCGAGTGCTGCGGACGCACCTTGCTCTCCAGTGGACAGCTCGCGGCGGCGCGCGACCTCGCGCGCACGAACATCGAGCGGCTGAGGCCGTACGCGGCGGCAGGCGTGCCGATCGTGGGCACGGAGCCGTCCTGCCTGCTCGCGCTGCGCGACGAATACCCGTCGCTTGTCCCGACCGAGGACGCCCGCACGGTCGCGGGCGCCGCGCTGCTGCTCGACGAACTCGTCACGCGCCTTGCCATCGAGGACCCCGAGGTCGCCTCGCTGTTCCGCCCGATCGAGCGGCCCGCGTTGCTCCACGCCCACTGCCATCAGAAGGCGATCGCAGGCGCAGAGCCGACGCTCGCCGCCCTCGCGCTCGTGCCCGGCCTCACCACGACGCTGGTCGACTCGGCGTGCTGCGGGATGGCGGGCGCATTCGGGTTCGAGGCGGAGCACTACGAGGTCTCGCGCGCGATGGCGATGCGCTCGCTCATCCCCACGATCGAAGCGGCGCCCGCTGATGCCGAGGTGCTCGTCACCGGCGTCTCCTGCCGGCAGCAGGTCGAGCACTTCTCCACGCGCAGACCGCGGCACACTGCGGAACTGCTTGCGGACGCGCTGCGCGCCTAGGCTCGCACCTGGACGTCTCGGAACTCGCGCTGGAGCGCGACCGGCGGCGTCGCGAGCAGGAACAGCGGGATGCCGGCCAGCGCCACGGCGGCGGTCACGTACCAGCCCTCGACGTAGCCCCCGGTCACGTCGACCAGGCGACCCACGACCCACGGCCCCGCCGCGCCGCCGGTGAGCGCGAGCATCGTCGCGAGGCCGTTCACCGCGCCGAAGTGCTTCGTGCCGAAGTAGTCCGCGAACAGCGCCGGCCGCACCGGCATCATCGCCCCGTATCCGGGCGCGACAATCGCGATGCCGGCGATGGCGACCGCGAGCGACCCCGCGTTCGCGAGCAACAAGAGCCCCACGGCGACGAGCCCGGTGGCCACGGCCATTACGGCACGCTTCGGGTAGCGGTCGGCGAGGAAGCCCAGCCCGAGGCGGCCGACGATCGAGGTCAACGTGAACAGAAGCACCGTGCTGCCCGCGGCGGCCTTCGCGATCCCGATTTCGCTTTCGAGGTACGGCACCTGGTGCACCACCACCGCCGTGGTAGCGAACGAGATCGCGATCATCCCGAGCGTCAACAGGACGAACGACCGCGAACGGCCGGCACGCGCCATCGAGATGCCCCAGCGGTCAGGTGAAGCGACGGTCGCACCAGCAATCCGCGGCCCGGCGATCCCGTCGATTGGCTGGGGGTGGTCTCGCGGCCGCGACCGGGTCAGGGTCGCGATCCCCAGACCGCCGATCAGCATCGCGGCTGCGAGGGCGCGCAGCGCCCCGCGCCAGCCGAAGTCCTCGACGAGGGCGGCCATCGCAACGGTCACTAGCCCCCCGACGCCGCCACCGAGCGTCATGACCGACATCGCCCGCGCGCGGCGGCGCTCAAACCACGTCGCTGTGGCGGCGAGGCCGACCTGGCTCCCGGCGC
Source organism: Dehalococcoidia bacterium (assembly GCA_004297315.1). Classification (GTDB taxonomy): domain Bacteria; phylum Chloroflexota; class Dehalococcoidia; order UBA2979; family UBA2979; genus SURF-43. Next base: position 3,409 of record SCTU01000022.1, read on the forward strand.
CGGAGACGCCCAGCGACATGGTGAACATCGCGGCGTAGAACTGCCAGAGCGTCTCGACCAGCGACATCATCAGCGCGCCGCTCGCAGCGACGATCACGCCGCCGACGATCACCCGCTGCGCGCCCACGCGGTCGAGGATCGCGCCCACCACCGGCGCGGCGACCCCTCCGACCTCCGTGCGCAGCGAGAACGCCAGCGACGTGGCGGCGACGCTCCAGCCGAACTCGTTGAGCAGGTCCGTGAAGATCGGCCCCAGGCCGTAGGTGACGGACGCGCCGATCACGAGGTACAGGACGGCGGCAGCGCCGACGACCACCCAGCCCTCGTAGACATTCCCGAGCAGCCGTCGTCGCACTGTGGTGTCCTCGGAGGCGGCGAGGCCGCGCTCGTCTCGCGCCGTGGCGGCGATGGTAGGGCCGAGGCGCCGGGCGCGCCGGTGGCTTCGGGGCTGCCTGCTGGGATCGAGTTGCCCGATCGCATTGCCATTTCTTGACAGCCGCTCAATCACATTCGTATTGTGACGGCCCGTTCCCGTCGGCGGCCGATCGCCATGACGGCCAAGCCTGGAGCGACTCTCAACAGCAACGCGAGGAGGATTCTGATGCAGCAGCTCGAAACCGTCCCGCATCTCCTGTACGAGCCCGAGTACGAGACCGGGATCCTGTGGATCAAGTTCAACCGTCCGGAGCGGCTGAACGCTTGCATCGGGGGTTCTGAGCGGCGAGGCACCCTCGCCAAGGTCGGCGAGTACATGCGCGCCGGTGACGACGACCCAAAGGTCCGCTTCATCGTGCTGACCGGCATCGGTCGTGCCTTCTCGGCAGGCGCCGACGTGAAGGGCGCGCCGGGCGAGGACTTCGGCGGGCCGTTCCTCGGCGCCACGCGCCAGGAAGGGCCGGACGCGACGCGCCAGGGCTTCCTCTACGCGACGACGAAGCTGATTAAGGACATCAACTACATCCGCAAGCCCACGATCGCCATGATGAACGGCGTCGCCGCCGGCTTCGGCATGGACATGGCGCTCGCCTGCGACATCCGCTACGGCTGCGAGAACACCCGCTTCATCACCTACCAGCAACTCGGCCAGATCATCGAGAACGGCGGCACGTACTGGCTGCCGAAGCTCGCCGGCATCGGCCGCGCGCTCGAGTTCGCCTTCACAGGCTTCCTCGACGCCGAGCGTGCCTACCAGTGGGGGATCCTGAACAAGCTCGTGCCCGCGGAAAACCTCGAGGCTGAGGTGCGCGGTCTGTGCTCCCAGATGCTGAAGAGCCCGCCGATC
>SCTU01000312.1 GCA_004297315.1 Dehalococcoidia bacterium
CCGGCACGACCGAGAAGCCGGCGGCGGCGCGGTGGCCGCCGTAGCGCAGGAAGAGGTCGGCGTTCCGCTGGAGCAGCGCAGTGACGTCGAACTCGGGAATCGAGCGGCAGGAGCCGCGGCCCTCGCCTCTCTCGATGCCGATTGCGATCGCCGGCCGGTGGAACTCCTCCGCCAGCCGCGCCGCCACCAGGCCGATGATCCCGGACGACATCTCGCTGGAGTCCACCACGATGAGCGGCGGCGGCGTCTCGCCGACGAGGGCGCGCGCGACCTCGACCGCCTCCGTCGTGACCGCGCGTCGCTCGTCATTCAACCGCTCGATCTCGGCGGCGATCGTGCGGGCCTCCTCGATCGTCGGCGCAAGCAGCAGGTCGAGGGCGATCCGCGCGTGCGCCATCCGCCCGGCGGCGTTCAGCCGGGGGCCGAGGATCCAGCCGATGCCCTCGGCGTCCACCAGGCGCGGCTCGATTCCGGCGACCTCGCACAGCGCCAGCAGGCCCGGCCGCTTCGTCGTGCGCAGCGCATCGAGGCCGAGGCGGAGCAGGTCACGACACTCGCCAAGCAGCGGCGCGAGGTCGCAGACGGTGCCGAGGGCGACGAGTGCGCGATGCGGCGCCGGGTCGTACGTCTGTCCGAGGCGGTCATGGAGGTCGTGGATGACCTTGTAGGCGACCCCGACGGCAGCCGGCTCGGAGCCGTACGGGTTGCCGTTCAGTTTCGGGTTCACGATCGCGAGGGCGTCCGGCAGCCGGTCAGGGATCGCGTGGTGGTCGATGACCACGACGTCCATCCCCAACCCGTTCGCCTCGGCCACCTCGAGGACGGCGGAGGTTCCCGTGTCGGCGGTGACGAGGAGTGTCGCCCCCTGGTCGGCGAGACGGCGGACGGCGCGCACGTTGGGGCCGTACCCCTCGGTGAAGCGGTCCGGCAGGTACGGGATCGGCTTCGCGCCGAGCGCCCGCAGGCCCTCCGCAAGCACCGTCGTCGCGGTCACGCCGTCGACGTCGTAGTCGCCGTATACCGCGACGGTCTCGCCCGCGCGACAGGCACGCGACAGCCGCTCCACCGCGACATCGAGGTTCGGCATCAGCCGCGCGTCGGTCAGGTCGCGCGGGCTGCCGAGGAACTGCCGCGCCGCCTCGGTCGTCGTGATGCCCCGTCGCGCGAGCAACAGCCGCATGAGCGCCGGCAGGCCCGGTCCGGCGTCCTCGAAACCCGCGAGGTTGGGTGCGGCCTCGATGCGCCAGCGTCCGCCCGCGCCCGCCAGCACGCGTGCTGGTGCCGCCTCATGGGCGACCACGGCGCGCTATCCCTCGTAGCGGCTGAAGATCAGCGAGGAGTTGTGTCCGCCGAAGCCCAGCGAATTGGACATCGCGTGCTTCAGGGCGACGTTGCGCGGTCCCTCCGGCACGTAATCGAGGTCGCAGGCGGGGTCAGGCGTGAGCAGGTGCAGCGTCTGGTGGATCCGTTGGTCGCGGATCGAGAGCACGGTGACTGCCGACTCCAGGCCGCCCGCGGCACCCAGCGTGTGCCCGATCATCGACTTGCTGGACGAGACCGGGATGCCCGGCATCGACTCACCGAAGACGGCCTTCAGGGAGAGCGTCTCGAACTTGTCGTTCAACGGAGTGCTGGTGCCGTGCGCGTTCACGTAGTCGATCTCTGAGGGCTGGATGCCCGCCTTCTTCAACGCGATCCGCATCGCGCGCGCCGCGCCCTCGCCGTTCTCGGACGGCTGCGTGACGTGGAAGGCGTCGGAAGATTGGCCGTAGGCGGACAGTTCCGCGAGGATCGTCGCGCCGCGCGCCTCGGCGTGCTCCCGCTCTTCGAGCACGAGGATGCCCGCGCCCTCGCCGAGGACGAAGCCATCGCGGTCAAGGTCGAACGGGCGGCTTGCGGTCTCGGGGTCGTTGTTCCGCGACAAGGCGCGGGAGGCCGCGAAGGCGGCGATCGTCATGCGCGTGACGGAGGCCTCGGCGCCCCCGGCCACCATCGCCACGGCGTCGCCGCGACGGATCGTCTCGGCTGCGGTGCCGATCGCGTCCGCGCCGGAGGCGCAGGCGGAGACGGTGTTGAAGTTCGGCCCGCGCAGCCCGAAGCGGATCGAGGTCTGTCCGGCAGCCATGTCGGGGATGAACATCGGCACCAGGAACGGGGAAACGCGCGTCGGCTTCTCGAAGAAGACCTTGAACTCCTGTTCAAGCGTCTCCATCCCGCCGATGCCGGATCCGATCATGCAGCCGATCTCGTCCGCGTCGGCGGCGATGTCGATGCCGGAGTGCTCGATCGCCTCGCCCGCTGCCATCACGGCGAGGTGGGTGAAGCGGTCCATCCGCTTCGCCTCCTTGCGGTCGAGGTAGGTGGCGAGGTCGAAGTCGGGTACCTCGCCGGCGACTCGCGTCGGCAGGTCGGCGGTCTCGACGCGCGTGATCGCGCGGATCCCGTTGGTGCCGGCGAGCAGGGCCTGCCAGGTCGCCTCGCGCCCTGCCCCCACCGCGCTGAACATCCCCACACCGGTCACCACGACTCGACGGTCCATCAGGCCTCCTCCCACCGCTTCACGATCACGGCGGAGTTGTGGCCGCCGAGGCCCACCGAAGTGCTCATCGCGTACCTGACCGCCGCGCGGCGCGCCTCGTTCGGCACGTAGTCCAGGTCGCACGCGGGGTCCGGGTTCGCATAGTTGATCGTGGGTGGGACGACGCCGCGCTCGCAGACGAGCGTCGCGATCGCCGCTTCCACGGCCCCCGCCGCCCCCATCATGTGCCCATGCATCGACTTCGTCGAGGAGATCATCATGGCGTCGGCATGTTCGCCGAACACGTCCCGGATCGCCTTCGTCTCCACGCGGTCGTTCAGCGGGGTGCCCGTGCCGTGCGCGTTCAAATAGTCGATGGCATCGAGGCCGAGGCCCGCCTTCGCGAGGGCGTCCTGCATCGCCTGCGCGATGCCGTGGCCGTCTTCCGCTGCGGCCACCATGTCGTAGGCGTCGTTGCTCGTCCCGGCTCCGACGAACTCGGCGTAGATGTGCGCGCCGCGCGCCCGGGCGTGCTCGAGTTCCTCGAGGATCAAGATCCCAGCGCCCTCGCCGAGGATGAAGCCGTTGCGCGTGGCGTCGAACGGGCGGACAGCGCGCGTCGGGTCCTCGGCGGTGGCGAGCGCCTTCATCGCGTTGAACCCGGCGTAGTACACCGGCGTCAGGGGCGCCTCGTAGCCGCCAGCGATGATGACCTCGCAGTCGCCGCGCGCGATTAGTTCGGCGGCCTCGCCCGTCGTGGCGCCGCCGGTGGCGCACGCCGCAGTGATCGCGAAGTTCGGGCCACGCGCACCGGTCTGGATTGCGACGAGGCCGGTCGCGGTGTCCGGGAGCATGTGCGAGATGAGGAACGGCGAAACCCGCCGCGGCCCCTTTTCCGCGAGGATCGCCGCCTGCTCCACGATCAACTGCGCGCTGCCGATCCCCGTGCCGATCATCACACCGACGCGCCGCGCGTCCTCCTTCGCCATCTCGATCCCCGCGTCCGCCAGCGCTTGCTGCGCGGCAGCGACGGCGAACACCGTCGATCGGTCGATGCGGCGGAGGAGTTTGGCCTCGATGTGGTCGGCGGGGTCGAAATCGCGGACCTCGCCGGCGATCGGGAACTCATAGGCGGAGGTGTCGAAGAGGGTGATCGTGCCGATGCCCGACCGGCCGGCGACGAGTGCCTCCCAGTTGGAGGCCACATCGTTGCCAAGCGGGGTGATGAGACCCAGCCCGGTGACGACGACGCGGCGCGTCACGGCGTCGTGCGGCGGGGAGGGAGCACCGAGATCGGGATGGGCTTGTCGCGTGCGTCGTCCAGCGAGACCGCGACGACCTCACCGGCGATCCGCTTTACCATCCGCGACAGGCTGTGCCCCGGACCGACCTCGATGAAGGTGTCGACCCCTTCACGCGTCATCCGGCGCACGTTCTCCGCCCACAGCACGGGCGAGCGCAACTGGGCCTCGAACTCGGCGCGGACCTCGGCGGCCGTGCGCAGCAGTTCGGCGGAGATGTTGGAGACGATCGGGCGGTCCGGGTCGGCGAACGGGATCTCGCTGATCACCTGCGCGAACTCGGCAGCCTGCGCCGTGTGCAACGGTGTGTGGCTGGAGACCTTCAGCTTCAGCCGGATCGCCTTCCCCTGCAGGGCACGCGCGCCCTCCATGGCCCGCTCGAGGGCGCTCACGTCGCCCGAGATCACCGTCTGCTGGGCCTCGTTGTGGTTGGCCACGTCCACGCGGTCGTGCTCGCCGAGCGTGGCGTCCTCGCACAGCTGGCGCACGGCCTCGGCGTCCATCCCGATGATCGCCGCCATCCCGACCGGGCGGTCGGCGTTGAACGACCCCATCAGGCGCGAGCGCTCCATGATGATCAGGAGCGAGTCCCGGAACGAGATCGCGTTGGTGGCTACCGCCGCGCTGAACAGCCCGAGTGAATGCCCGCCGAAGAGCCGAGGCCGCACGCTCCCGCCGACCTCGTTCAACTTCTCGCGCATCGCGCGCAGGAAGGCGACCGAGGTCGTCAGGACCGCCGGCTGCGTGTTTTCGGTGGAGGCGAGGTCGTCCGCCTCGGCGTCGAAGCAGAGCGAAGCGAGGTCGATGCCCGTGAGGTCGCTCGCCTCCTCAAAGGTGCGCCGGGCCGCCTCGGAGTTGGCGTGGACTAGCCTCCCCATGCCAGGCGTCTGAGACCCCTGGCCGGGGAAGACGAGGGCAATGGAGTCGGTGGATGGGGTGCTGGCACTGTCCGGCGTCAGCGCGGATACCGGCCTGCTCGTGTCGGTCACGCGGTTCCTCCGCAGTGTCGTTCCGCCCCGCCCGGGCGTTACGGACACCTGTTCGACCTTTGAACTATACGCCTTGCGCCGATCGGGCGCGTCAACGGGAGGTAAGCGCCCCGAACAGGCAAGGGCCCCGTCACATTCCCGGACGTTCGTCCCGGTCGGTGGCACGAGGTGGTTCCAGCGCCTTTCGCGCCTCCGGCAGCGCTCGGACGAGGTCGGACGCGAGCGTGGACGCCTCGCCGTAGACGCTGGACACCTGTCGGGCGGCCTCCGCCTGCACCCAGACGGCGGCGCAGGCCGCCTCAAATCCCGTCATCCCCTGGGCGGCGAATCCGGCGATCAGGCCCGCCAGCACGTCCCCGGTGCCCGCGTGCGCCAAGGCCGAAGTCGCGGCGTCCGAGATCCGCGCCCGCCCGTCCGGCGCCGCGATCACCGTCCCGGCACCCTTGAGGACGACGACACTCGAGGTGGCGGCCGCGACTTCGAGAGCGGTGCTGAGCCGTGCCGCCTGGACCGCCTCGACGCTTCGCCCTGCCAGGCTCGCCATCTCGCCGGGATGCGGGGTCAGCACCCGCTCGGCACGGAAACGGGTGTGCCAGCCCGCCTCGCCGGCCAGCACCGTGAGCGCGTCCGCGTCGAAGACGACCGTCTGGATGCCCTCGACGGCGTCGAGGCCGGCCAGCAAATGCTGCACAAACCCTCGTGTGCCGTCAGACAGACCGAGGCCGGGTCCCACGAGCAGCGCCCGCGCCCGACCGCCCTGGAGGGCCTGAAGCAGCACCCGTGCCCCCTCCGGCGTGTGGGCGCCGTGAAGGTCCGGCAGCGGCTCGTGCGTCGTGTCCGGGAACGCTGACAGGAGCGCCTGGATGGAGGCTGGAGCGGCCAGCGTGACCAGCCCGCAGCCGGAGCGCGCCGCCGCCTCCGCTGAGAGGCGGGCCGCGCCGGGGAACCGGCGCGAGCCTGCCGCGATCATCACGGCGCCGAACGTCCCCTTGTGGCCGTCGGCCGGCCGCTCCGGCAGCGCCGCGCGCGCCTCCCGCAGCACGAGCCTGCCCAGAGCCAGCCGCGCCCCCGCCTCCGCGGGGATCCCGATCTCCACCGGCACAACGCGTCCTGCGAAGAGCACGCCCGGTGCCGTTACGAGGCCCAACTTCACGCACTCGAACGTCACCGTCTCGTCCGCTGCCACTGTCAGCGGGTCGGCAAAGCCGGTGTCGGCATCGACGCCGCTCGGAAGGTCTACGGCGAGGACGGGCAGAGGGGGCATCGCGACGTGCGCGGCCTGCAGGCGCGCGAGCACCTGCGCGGCGACGCCGTCGATCGGGCGCTCCTTCGGCTTGAGCCCGGTGCCGAAGATCGCGTCCACTGCGACGACGGCGTCCGTCAGCAACTCCTCCAGCGCCGCGAACTGGGCGTCCTCGGTCGCGACGGTGTGCGGCACGCCGGCATCGAGGCAGGCGCGCCACTCGACGTCGTCTGCGGGCCGCTCCTGCAACAGATACGCGTGCACCGTCGCGCCCCATTCGAGGAGCCGTGTCGCGGCCACGAGGCCGTCTCCGCCGTTTTTCCCGGGGCCGACGAGGATGAGGATCGGGCGTTCGTCCTGGCCGCCTGCCGTCATCCACGCCTCTTGCGCGACGGCCAGGCCGGCGTTCGCCATCAGCTCCCGCTCGGAGACGCCGGCCGCGACGGCCGCCGCCTCGAGCTCGCGCATCTGCGCCGAAGTCACGAGCGCCGCAGCGGGACGGCCCGCAGTGAGGCTCACGGGCGCACCCCGTCGCCCTCGGGGTCTTCGTCCATCAGGCCACGCTCGCGCAACCGCGCGACCAGCCGTGCTCGACCTAGCATCGGGTCCTCCTCACGCCGCTCCTGCGTACACACCACGACCGCCATCGCGAACGACGCGAGGTGGGTGAGCGAGACATCGATCGCGTCCAGCCCAATGGCGGCGCCGCGCTGGCGCGCGCCGCCATACAGGTAGACGACCGGTTTGCCGCGCCGGTCCGGGAGGATCTCGATGTCGCGCCAGGCGACCGAGCGCGCTCCGGTGCCCAGCGCCTTCATCACGGCCTCCTTCGCGGAGAAGCGCGCCGCGAGTTCCGGCACGCGTCCGCGGCAGAAGGCTGCCTCCGCACTCGTGAAGACGCGCCGGATGAACCGCTCCGGATGCTTCGCCAGCACCGCGGCAACACGGTCGATCTCGATCAGGTCGATGCCGACGGCGTGCGTGCTCACGAGGGCCTCCGGCCCGCGAATCTAGCATGATCCCGTGCCATACTCTGCCACCGGAGGTCGGGGGCCTCCCGGCGGCGAGGGTCCTCCGGACGGCAGCCCCCAAAGCGGGCGCCCGCCTCGCTCACCCTGAGGAGTCTGCCGTGAGCGCCAAGATCATCGACGGTACCGCCATCGCCGCCGCCGTGCGCGCCGACGTCGCCGCCGAGGTGGCGCGCGATGTCGCTGCCGGCCACCGCCCGCCTCACCTCACCGTCGTGATCGCCGGCGATGACCCTGCCTCGCACGTCTACGTGCGGGGGAAGGCGCGCGCCTGCGCCGAGGTGGGGATGACCAACGAGACGATCGAGCTGCCCGCGAGCGTGACGCACGCGGAGGTGGTCGACGTCGTCCGCCGCCTGAACGCGGACGACGGTGTGGACGGCGTGCTCGTCCAGATGCCGCTTCCGCCGCAGGTCGATGCGCAGGTCGTGATGGCCATGCTCGACCCGGCGAAGGACGCCGACGGCCTCTCACCGTTCAGCCTCGGCCGCCTGCTGCAGGGCGACGCGCCGATGCCGCCGTGCACGCCCTCCGGCATCGTCGAGATGCTGCGCCGGAGCGGCATCGATCCACGGGGGACGAGGGTCGTGATCGTGAACCGCTCGATGCTCGTCGGCCGCCCGCTGGCGATGCTGCTCTCCAACCGGGGCGCGGGCGCGAACGCGACGGTCACGATCGCGCACACGGGGACTCGCGACCTGCCCTCCGTGATGCGGGAGGCGGAGATCCTCATCACGGGCATGGGGCAGGCGCGCACCGTGACCGCCGACATGATCCGCCCCGGTGCCGTCGTCGTGGACGTGAGCGTCGTCCGTATCCCGGACGCCACGAAGCAGACCGGCACGCGCCTCGTCGGCGATGTGGACTTCGAGGCCGCCCTAGAGGTCGCCTCCTGGATCACGCCCGTCCCGGGTGGTGTCGGCCCGATGACGATCGCGATGCTCATGAAGAACACCCTGACGGCCGCACGTGCCCGTCGCGGCGCGCGCTAGACCTCACCACGCCGGCGGCTGCGCCCGAGCGCGCGGCGTGCGACGATGGGTGCATGGACGAACTTCGCCAGCGGATCGCCGAACTCCTCGCGCGGGTACGAGACATTCAGGTGCGACTTTGACCTCCCCGCAAAGGAGCGCGAACTCGCGCGCGTAAAACAGGAGGCCGAGGCGCCCTCGCTCTGGGAGGACCAGGCGGACGCCCAGCGGGTGATGAAGGCTGTCGCCCGCCTCGAATCGCTGCTCGAGACCTGGAATGCCCTGGAGTCGGGTTCGCAGGACCTCCAAACGCTGCTCGAACTCGCCGCCGAGGCGGACGAGGCAGAACGTGCCCCAGTGCTCGCGGAGATCGAGGCCGAACTGGCGACGCTCCAGGCGGAGTTCGACGCCCTCGAGATGTCGCTCACGCTGGGCGGCCCGTACGACGTGCGCAACGCGCTGCTGTCCGTGCACGCGGGCGCAGGCGGCACGGAGGCGCAGGACTGGGCGGAGATGCTGCTGCGCATGTACCTTCGCTGGGCGGAGCAGCGCGGCTTCACCTCGGAGATCCTCGCGATCTCCAGCGGCGAAGAGGCGGGCATCAAGTCCGCCGACATCAAGATCAGCGGGGACTACGCCTACGGGATGCTGCGTTCCGAGCGCGGCGTCCACCGCCTCGTCCGCATTTCCCCGTTCGACTCCTCGCACTCCCGCCACACCTCGTTCGCCCTCGTCGAGGTGATGCCGGAGGCGGAGCCGCACGACAACACGATCGAGGTGAAGCCGGACGACCTGCGCGTGGACACGTTCCGGGCGTCCGGCCACGGCGGACAGAACGTCCAGAAGAACGACACCGCCGTCCGCCTGACCCACCTCCCGACCGGTATCGTGGTGACGTGCCAGAACGAGCGTTCCCAGGGCCAGAACCGGGAGAGCGCGATGCTCGTACTCAAATCGAGGCTTCTCGAACTTGAGATCGAGCGGCGTGAGGCGGAGAAGCAGCGCCTGAAGGGCGCCCACATCGAGGCCGGCTGGGGGAACCAGATCCGCTCCTACGTCCTCCACCCGTACAAGATGGTGAAGGACCTGCGCACGGGGACGGAGACGAGCGACACCGCCCGCGTCCTCGATGGCGGTATTGACGAATTCGTGGCGGCCTACCTGCGCGAGCAGGTGGGGACGGAGGCAGCAGGATGATCGATGGAGCCAAGGCGATGATCGGCCGCCACCGGCTGTTCGAGGCCGCGGTCCTGGCGCTCGCATTCACGGCCGCGCTCCTCGTCCTGCCTGGATCTGCACACGCGGGCACGATCACCGCCGGCGAGCCGAGTCACACGTCCGCCGATCCGCGCTCGATCGTCTTCAAGGTGAAAGTTGATGCGCCCGCCGGCCTGCAGAGCGCGACGCTCGACTACAAGCTGTTCAACCCCGACACGACGGTCGGCGGTAGCCAGCCGGCTGACGTCAGCGGCGGCGCGGGCGAGGTCACCGTGACGCTGGAGACGAACTCTCCCACCCGCTACATCCCGATCGGCTCGCGCTTCACGTACACCTGGACGCTGGTCGACAAAGAGGGAGGGCGCGCCGTCACGCCTCAGCGCGAATTCATCTTCCTGGACGGACGCTACCAGTGGCAGCAGAAGACGAGCGGCAACTTCACGGCCTACTGGTACGGCGACAACGCGCGCAACGCCGACCTGGCGCTGCAGGCCGCCGCCTCCTCGACTGCCGCGAACGAGGCACTGCTGAACGTCAAGATCACGTACCCGATCCGCCTCGTCATCTGGCGCCAGGAGTCCGAGGGTGAGATGGCGCAGGTCCCGCGCAGCCGGACGCTCGACCGCGAGACGATCACGGGCGGCACGCGCGTCGCCCCGGACGTCGTGCACATCTACGACCCGTACGGCGGCTTCGTCGAAGTCGTCAAACATGAGATCGCGCACACCGTGACGAAGGTCGCCGGCGACGGGCCATTCGCACACCTCCCCTCCTGGATCGACGAAGGCACGGCCGTCTACGCGCAGTCCGACCCCGGCACGGAGTACCGCTCCGCGGTTGACTCGGCTGTGCGCAATGACTCGGTGACCCGCCTCCGGTCGATGACGTCCGCTTCCAACCAGGCGAGCCGGGTGAACGTCTTCTACGGCCAGTCCTGGTCGACCGTGAAGTTCATGATCGACAAGTACGGCCAGCCCAAGTTCGCGGAGGTCTACAAGGCCTTCAAGGCGGGTGGCGACATGGACGCCGCGCTCAAGCAGGTCTACGGCGTCGACCAGGACGGGCTGTACAACCAGTGGCGGCAGAGCGTGGGCCTGAAGCCGATCGACTTCCCGCCGGAGACCTCGACCGTCGTGCCGCAGGCGCAGGGCACGCGTGCGCCGCTCGGCATCGGCACCCCGAGCGCAGGCTCGTCCTCTCAGGCTGCGGGCGGCGGCGATGCTGCCGCAGCGCCCGCCGAGAAGTCGTCGTCGAAGTTGATGCCGGCGGTGATCGTGGGTGCGGTCACGGTGCTGCTGGCGGCGGGGATGGGCTTCGGCGCGTTCCGCCTCTCGAGGAAGCCGAAGGCGTAGCGCGCGGTCAGCCGTCGCCTTCCGGCGCATCCGCCGCGGCCCTCGCCTGCTCCTCCGTCACGAACTCCGTGACGAAGACGCGCTCGCGCACGACTGGCTCGGGGTCGTTCGCCGCGATCCGCCGCAACTGCTCGATGAGGTGCTGCTCTTCCCACGTCCCGGGGAATCGGCGGCCTTCGACGGTCATCACGGGTACCTCGCTGATCCCCTTGAGTGAGGCCAGCCGCGGGAACTCCGCGATCTCGATCGCCGTCAAGCGCACGTCCTTGCTCTCCGCTGCGAACGCGCCGAGGAGGCGCAACAGGTGCCCCGAGTACGGGTCGTACGGCGCGACCAAGATCTCGATGTCCAGCGGACGTTGGAGCCGCGCAAGCGTGTCCTTCGTCTCCGGTAGGAGCGGCACCTCGCCCGAGATGAATGCGACCGCGTCGAGCAGCGGCGGGAAGAGTTGTCCCGAGAACAGGCCGCTCAGGCGCACTGCCTTCCCGCTGCCCCGCAGGACCGTCGTCGGCACGAGGTGGATCGCCTCGCGCCGTGCGCGCTCCACGAACTGGTCGAGCGGGTACGACGTGATCGACAGCGCCGGATGCAGCGAGGCGAGTTGTTTCATCGCGGCGAGCATGATCTCGGCGTGCACAGTGCCGTCCTGACCCGCCGGCGCGGGCAGGCCGTCCGGCTGCCACCAGACCTCGATCCCCACGCGGCGAGTGATCCGTTCCGAAAGCCATTGGACGATGGCGAACGCCTCCGCCCGTCCGAGCGGGCCGGCGTTCGGCGTGATGGCGGGCCCGTCGCCGGTCATCGACGCCCCTCCGACGCGGCGTCCTCGGCGATCAGGGC